>JAQBUX010000068.1 GCA_027623795.1 Chloroflexota bacterium | reverse complement strand
GCAACAAAGGTGGTACCGCGGGATTCAAGTCTCGTCCTTTGAGGACGGGGCTTTTTTTGTGCGGAACGCCGAACGGGACGGGACACCGTTGAGCCGGGGTGCTCGGGTTCTCCCTCATCCTTCGGCAGGCTCAGGATAGGCTCCTAACCCCCGTATCGAGTACGGGGCAAGCTCTCTCCCGTTGGGGGAGAGGGGGCAAGCGGGCGGCGGCCTCACCGCCAACAGGCAAAAGACCGGAGACCCCACATCAAACCGGACATGAAAACTCCGGAAGACAGGTAATGATGAAAAAGACAGGTGGCCAGATCGTCTGTGACGCACTCGTTCGCGAGGGCGTTAACGTCGTATTCGGGCTTCCGGGCGGAGCGATTTTGCCGCTCTATTCAACGCTCGGGAGTTACCCGGAGCTGCGCCACGTACTGGTACGTCACGAAGAGGGCGCCAGTCTGGCGGCCGACGGTTACGCACGCGCCTCTGGCAAGGTCGGCGTCTGCATGGCAACGTCTGGCCCCGGCGCGACCAACCTGATTACCGGGCTGGCCACGGCGATGATGGACTCCGCCCCGGTCGTCGCGATCACCGGGCAGGTCGGCCGCGCCGCCATCGGAAGCGACGCCTTCCAGGAGACCGACATCACCGGCGCCACCCTGCCCGTTACCAAGCACAACTACCTCGTGATGGACACGCACGATCTTGCCTCCACCATCAAGGAGGCGTTCCATATCGCGCGCACCGGACGCCCCGGCCCGGTGCTGGTGGACATCCCGCGAGACGTGCAGGCCGAAGAGATCGAGTTCGACGAAGCGGAGTTCGACAAGCCGGTATTTCTGCGCGGCTACCACCCGCCGACCGTCGCTAACGAGGCAGAAGTCGCGGCCGCTGCGCAACTGATCAACGAGGCCGAACGGCCGGTGATACTGGCCGGCCACGGCGTCATCATCTCGCGCGCTTACGACGAACTGCGGGAGCTGGCCGAGAACGCCCAGATCCCGGTCATCACTACCCTGCTCGGCATTAGCAGCTTCCCGGAGAACCACGTCTTGAGCGCCGGCTTCCCGGGCATGCACGGCATGGCCTATGCAAGCCTCGCCCTGGACCAGGCTGACCTGATCATCAACATCGGCGCACGCTTCGACGACCGCATAACGGGCGACACGAAGCGCTTCTCGCCCCACTCGAAAAAGATCCACATAGACATCGATCCCGCCGAGATCAACAAAAATGTCAAGGTAAACGCCCCGGTACTCGGCGACGTTCGCCACGTTCTCACCCAGTTGAACCCGATGGTGAACAGGACGACGCACACGGCATGGGTCCAACACGTCGAGCAATTGAAGGCCGATCACCCGTCCCTGAGAATCCGTGAGACCGACGACCTCCTTGGCCAGCACGTCGTCAGGGCGGTCTCGGACGCCACGAAGGGCGACGCCCTTGTCGTGTCCGGCGTTGGCCAGCACCAGATGTGGGCGGCGCAGCATTATCAGTTCAAGAACGCCAACTCATGGTTCTCGTCCGGCGGCGCCGGGACGATGGGGTACGAAATCCCCGCCGCCATGGGCGCCCAGCTCGCGCACCCGGACAAAGAGGTGTGGACTTTCTGCGGCGACGGCGGTTTCCAGATGACGATGTCCGAACTCGCGACCATCGCCGAGAACAACCTGCCCATAAAGATCGCAATCCTGAACAACAACATGCTCGGGATGATCACGCAGTGGCAGGAGATGGTGTTCGACAAGAACTTCTACGCCAACTCATACACCGGAAACCCGGACTTCGTGAAGCTGGCTGACGCCTACGGCATCAAGGGAATACGCGTCACCAAACAGGATGAGCTCGAAAGGGCGATCCGCGAGGCGCGCGCTCACCCGGGACCGGTCATCATCGACTTCGTGATTTACGCCGACGAGAACGTGTACCCGATGATCCCGTCCGGCCAGTCCGTGGCGCAGCTGATCGAGGAGCCACGCTGATGGCAGACATTCAGGCAAATGGTCTGGAACGCCGCACCGTGGTGGCGCTGGTCGAAGACAAGCCCGGTGTGCTGGCCCGCATCGCGAGCCTGTTCCGACGCCGAGGGTTGAACATCGCGAGCCTTGCCGTGGGCGCGTCAGAGCAGAAAGATCTCTCCCGGATGACCTTCGTCGTGGAGGGAGACCCGACAAGCGTCGGCCATATCGCAAAGCATTTGGACAAGCTGATAGAGGTGGTCGAGGTTGCCGACATCAGCGATAGCAACGTCGTGTGGCGCGAGCTGGCGATGGTGCGCGTTCGTGCGTCGCAGGAAAGCCGGCCCCGGGTCATCCAGCTCGCAAACATATTCAGGGTGAGCATCGTCGATGTCGGCGCGGAGGCCGTGACGATGGAGATCACCGGCGACACGTCCAAGATCGACTCGATGATCACGTTGATGGGCGAGTTCGGGGTCGAGCAGGTGATGCGCACTGGCCGGGTCGCCATGCTGCGCTCCGCACTCTCGCAGGGCGGCGTGGACGGTGAAATTCAGCAATTGACGACGACGAACATCCTCGCCCGCGAGGGGTTGGAGTCTGGAAGCGTCTAGACGTTTGCCTCAGATTAGAAACAGGCGGATTACACACAGGCGGATTAGACACAGGAACCCGACACAAAGCGGTCGCGGACGAATCGTGATCGGAACACAGGAGCAAGAGGAAACTGGATGGCGACTCTTTACTACGACAAGGACATCGACACGAGCCCGTTGAAGGACTCGAAGATCGCGATCCTCGGCTACGGTAGCCAGGGTCACGCGCACGCGCGAAACCTCAAGGACAGCGGCTTCGACGTGGTGGTCGGCCTGTACAAGGGCTCGAAGTCGTGGCCCAAGGCTGAGGCAGACGGCCTCGAGGTCATGACGGTGGCCGAGGCGACGAAGGCTGCGGACGTCATCATGTTCTGCCTGCCCGACACGACCGTCGCCGAGGTGTACAAAAACGAGGTCGCGGACAACCTGGAGCCGGGCAACATGTTGATGTTCGCCCACGGCTTCGTTATCCATTACGAACAGGTCAAGCCGCCCGAGGGGATCGACGTCACGATGATCGCCCCCAAAGCCCCCGGCCACCGCGTGCGAGCGGTGTTCGAGCGCGGCCTCGGCGTGCCTTCACTGATCGCAGTGCACCAGGACGCTACCGGCAACGCACACGCACGTGCGCTGGCGTACGGCGCGGGCATCGGCAGCGGCCGGGCCGGAATCCTTGAGACGACGTTCAAAGAAGAGACGGAGACCGATCTATTCGGCGAGCAGGCCGTTCTATGCGGCGGAGTCACGTCCCTTATAAAGGCCGGCTTCGAGGTGCTCACTGAAGCGGGTTACCAGCCGGAGTCGGCCTACTTTGAAGTCCTCCACGAGCTGAAATTGATCGTGGACCTCATCTACACCGGCGGCCTCGAGGGTATGCGCTACTCGGTCAGCACGACCGCAGAGTACGGCGACTACACCCGGGGACCGGTCATCATCGGCCCAGAGGTCAAGGACAACATGCGCGAGGTTCTCAGGCAGATCCAGTCCGGCGAGTTCGCCCGGGAGTGGATCGCCGAGAACGACGAAGGTCTGCACCGCTACAAGGCGTTGCAGGAAAAAGACCAGGCTCATCCGGTCGAAGAGATCGGACGCGAGCTGCGCAGCATGATGCCATGGCTGGAGTCGACAACCTAGCCCGGATTGCCGCCGCACCCTACGAGAACCTCAGGACACGAGAACCTCAGGGAGCGGCGGTGGCGGGGCGGGAGTTCATAAAATGGCGCACCCCGACGTAGTAACCAACGACAAGGTAATCATCTTCGACACCACCCTCAGGGATGGCGAGCAGTCCGCAGGCGCCGGCCTGACGCCGGACGAGAAGTTCCGGATAGCGCGACAGCTCCAGAAGCTCGGCGTGGACGTTATCGAAGCAGGGTTTGCCGCGAGTTCGCCGGGCGACTTCGAGGCCGTTCAGCGGATCGCCCGCGAGATCAAAGGCCCGATCATCTGCTCGCTCGCGCGGGCAGTGCCGGGTGACATCGACGCAGCGTGGGAGGCGATAAAGGACGCCGAGCGCCCCCGCATCCACACCTTCCTCTCGACCTCCGAGATCCACATGGCGCACCAGATGCGCAAAGGCGCTGAGGACATCCTTGGCATGGCCGTCGACGCCGTAACCCGGGCGAAGTCCTACTGCGACGACGTCGAGTTCTCGCCCATGGACGCCACGCGAACCGACCCTGAGTGGCTGTACCGGTTGGTCGAGGCGGTGATCGACGCCGGAGCGACTACCGTCAACATCCCGGACACAGTCGGTTACTCAAATCCGGAGGAGTTCGGGGCGCTGATAAAGGGCGTCTTCGAGAACGTACCGAACATCGACAAAGCAACGGTCAGCGTCCATTGCCACAACGACCTCGGACTGGCGGCGGCGAACAGCCTCGCCGCCGTCGAGAACGGGGCGCGACAGGTCGAGGGCTGTATCAACGGGCTCGGCGAACGCGCCGGGAACGCCTCGCTGGAAGAGGTGATCATGGCGCTGGAGACGCGCCACGACCATTACGGGGTAAAGAGCAACGTCAACACGCGGGAGATCGGTCCGTCCAGCCGGATGGTGGCGGACCTGTTCGGCTTCGCCATACAGCCGAACAAGGCAATCGTCGGCCAGAACGCCTTCCGCCACGGCTCAGGCATCCACCAGGACGCCTACATCAAAGAACGCACGACGTTCGAGATCATGGAGCCGGATTCTGTCGGATGGCGGGGCGAGGCGCTCGTCCTGGGCAAGCTGTCCGGACGGGCCGGCTTGCGGTCGCGGTTGAAGGACCTCGGTTTCGAGCTCAGCGACCAGGACCTGGCCGATCTGTTCCCGGTATACAAGGAACTGGCCGACCAGAAGCGAGAGGTCACCGACTTCGACCTGCAGTCGCTCATGTCAGAGCAGCACCGCTTTTCGGACACCGACGGCCAGTACCGTTACGAGAGCGTGAGGGTGGAGTGCGGGGACATGGTGACGCCGACGGCGACCATCACAGTGCGGCTGCCGGATGGCGAATCCAGGACGGTCACCTCGCAAGGTACCGGACCGGTGGACGCCGTTTGTAAGGCTGTTGACGAGATCGTCGGACATGCCTGCAACCTGACGGAGTTCGCCGTCGCCTCGGTGACGGATGGGATCGACGCCATCGGTGAGGTCACGATCCGCGTCGAGGACGCTGACGGCCACATCTACGCCGGCCGTGGCGGGGACAACGACATCATCGTGGCCTCGGCGAAGGCCTACATAAACGCCATCAACCGGATGCTCGTCCTCAGTCCCGCAAGGGATCACATAAGGGCGAGCGAGTAAGGGACTAAGGCGACGCGGCCATTAGAATTGCGCCCCGGTCTGCCCCATTCACGGCACTGTAGGGGGGAGCCGGGGCGCAGTTCTGCACGCCAACGACCCAATCGCCAGTCCTGCAAGAAATGACCAACTCCCACGACCGGCCCGTGAGTACAGGCGAGACCGAAATCACAAACGGAGAGACACATTCCAGCTATGCCGAAGACGACGCCGAAAACGATGTTCGAGAAGATCTGGGAGCAACACGTCGTGAGCCAGGAGGAGGGCAAGCCCGCCCTGCTCTACATCGACCTGCACCTTGTACACGAGGTGACGTCCCCGCAAGCGTTTGAGGGACTCCGCCTCGCCGGTCGCAACGTTCGCAGGCCCGACCTGATCGTCGCGGTCGCCGACCATGATGTCCCGACGACGCCACGCGACACTGAGGTCGTCATCGAAGACCCGATCGCGAAGCAGCAGCTTGCGGCTCTGTCGGAGAACACGGCGCATTTCGGCATCGAACTTTTTGACATGTACTCCCCGGGCCAGGGAATTGTCCACGTAATCGGCCCGGAGCTTGGCGCTACACAGCCCGGTATGACGATCGTTTGCGGCGATAGCCACACCGCCACCCACGGCGCTTTCGGCGCGCTGGCGTTTGGCATCGGCACATCGGAGATCGAGCACGTTCTCGCGACGCAGTGCCTCGTGCAGGCGCGTCCCAAGACGATGGAGGTCAGGGTCACCGGTGAGTTGCAGCCCGGCGTGACGGCAAAAGACCTGATCCTGTCGATCATCGGCCAGATCGGCGTCGCGGGCGGCACGGGACACGTCATCGAGTACACCGGACAGGCGATCCGCGACCTGTCGATGGAGGGCCGGATGACCGTCTGCAATATGAGCATCGAGGGCGGGGCACGGGCCGGGATGATTGCGCCGGACGAAAAGACTTACGAGTACCTGCGGGGTCGGACACGCGCGCCCAAGGGCGACGCATTCGACGAAGCGATCAAGGACTGGAACGAACTCGCAACGGATGAAGGCGCAGAGTTCGACGCACTGGTCGAGATCGACGCGTCGGAGATCGAGCCACGTGTAACCTGGGGCACGAACCCGGGACACGTTGCGACCATCAGCGGAAACGTGCCGTCGCCGGAGGATTTTGAGTCGCCCGGCGACCAGGAGAACGCGGCGCGTGCGCTTGAGTACATGGAGCTAAAACCCGGCCAGCGGATCACCGACATCGCGATCGACCGCGTTTTCATCGGCTCCTGCACAAACGGGAGGCTTGAGGACCTTCGGGCGGCGGCGGCGATCGCAAAGGGCCGCAAGGTGGCGCCGGGCGTACGGGCGATGGTCGTGCCGGGGTCGACACTGACCAAGAAACTCGCCGAAGAAGAGGGCCTGGACAAGATCTTGACCGATGCCGGGTTCGAGTGGCGTTCGGCCGGCTGCTCGATGTGCCTGGGCATGAACCCGGACATCCTCAGCCCGGGTGAGCGCTGCGCCTCCACGTCAAACCGCAACTTTGAGGGACGGCAAGGCCGGGGCGGACTCACCCACCTGGTAAGCCCCGAGATGGCGGCGGCGGCGGCGATCGAAGGCCACTTCGTGGACGTGCGCGACTGGGAACCCGTAGAAGCCTGAGAAGGTCTCTGAGGGACCGGGACACAGGCGGGCGTCTTGAAGCGGAAATAGCGCTCTGCCCGCGGACAGAAGGCCACGATCATATGGGGCAAGCGGCGCAAACCGGGCGGGCGTCTCGTCGACGCGACCACCTCCAACACAATGCGGGCGGCTACGAATCGGGCCGAACGCTTGTGCTGTGGATCGCCGGGTTCGCGGGACTGCTAATCGTGTTGTCGCTCGCCCTGACATGGGTAGACAGCACGAACCTGAACGACATCGACGGTTATCGATCGGCGGGCCTGACGGACCTACCGGACGCCAACTCCGGGGTTGAGCAATTGCTGGAGTTCGCCGCCGGCCAGGGGTTGGACTGCCCATCCGCGCAAGCCCTCGCAGCGGGCCTCTCAGATTGTTCAACAGTGCTCGAAATCTCCCGCACAATCAACGACCACGATACGGCGTCCGCCGTCATCTGGGGCCTCATGATCCTGGGGACCATCGCCTTGCTATTTCCTCTCACGAGATTCACCTACCAGGCAAACGCAAACCTCCGCCACCTTCGGTTGACCGGGCAACGATTCACGCCGGGATGGGCCGCCGGATGGTTCTTCATCCCGTTCGCCAACTTCATCCAGCCGGCTCGCGTCTATCGCGAACTTGTACGCGCTTCCGGGTCGACCGAGACCTCGGGCGCTCCGACGTGGCAAAATACCAGCCCGCCGGATGTACAAATTGTCGGCTTCTGGTGGCCTCTCGTTGTTATTGCGATCTTTTTCGGGCCAAGCGGGATTTCGCTGTTCGTAAGCCATGGAGACATCGACGGGTGGTCGCAGGCGGCGCAAATGCTGGTCTGGGCTGACCTGTTTCAAGTATTTCCGTTAGCTCTGACCGTTGTGGTCGTGTACCGTCTACAGCGCGCGCAAGAGATACGGCGCCAACTTGTACGGGCCGGGCAAACCCCACGCTCCGAAGATTCGTAAGACCGTCATCCACACACCGTCGATCAGCGCGGGCGTCCCGGTTTCAAGCCGGACCATGTGAATCCAAACAGGAACAGATAAATGGACCCTCTCAAAAAAGTCTCCGGGGTCGTCGCCCCGCTTGACCGGGCGAACGTGGACACGGACCAGGTGATCCCCAAGCAGTTCTTGAAGCGTATCGAGCGGACCGGCTTCGGCCAGTACGCGTTCTTTGATTGGCGTTACCTTGAGGACGGGGTCCCGAACCCGGACTTCATCCTCAACAAAGCTGAGTACCGTGGCGCTCCCATACTGGCCGCCGGGCCGAACTTTGGCTCGGGGTCGTCCCGGGAGCACGCGCCGTGGGCGTTGAAGGAGTATGGCTTTATGGCCATCATCGCCCCGAGTTTTGGCGACATCTTCCGCAGCAACTGCTTCCAGAACGGGATGGCGCCGGTCGTCCTTTCGCAGGCCGGGGTGGACACCATCCTCGCCAAAGCGCTTCGGAACCCCGGCTACCGCTTGACGGTGGATATCGTTGAGAAGCGTGTCTATGACGAAGAAGGCTTCTCGGAGTCGTTCGAGATGGAGCCATTTCGGCTCGAGTCCCTTGTCGAGGGATTGGACGATATCGGGCACACACTGCAAAGTGTCGATACGATTGCCGAGTTTGAACAAGCGCATCCCGCCCGCTGGTAGCCGGCCCCTCTTCATTCCGGAACGGAGAACAAAACATTGGACCTTAAGATCGCAGTCATCGGCGGGGATGGAATTGGCCCGGAAGTCACTGCCGAATCCGTAAAGGTGCTTGACGTCGTTGGCCAACGTTTCGGGCACGGCTTCACGTGGAAGACGGCCGAGATGGGCGGCTGCGCGATCGACAAGTACGGCACACCACTGCCAGACGAGACGGTCGATACGATCCTCGGGTGCGACGCGATCCTCTTCGGCGCGGTCGGCGGCCCCAAGTGGGACGACCCGCGCGCAAAGACGCGCCCGGAAGACGGCATTCTCCGCGTAAGGAAAGAGCTCGGGCTATTCGCAAACGTCCGCCCGATCAAGGTCTATCCGGATTTGATCGACTCGTCCCCGCTCCGGCGTGAGCGACTGGAGGGCGTGGACATGGTGATCCTGCGCGAGCTGACAGGCGGCCTGTATTTCGGCCGGCCGAAGAGGCGATGGGAAAACGCCCGCGGCAGAAGGGCCGTCGACACTCTCTCGTATACCGAGAAAGAGATCGAACGGGTCATACGGGTCGGGTTCGAGATAGCGCGCAACCGGCGCAAGAAATTGACTTCCGTGGATAAGGCCAACGTGCTCGAGACCGGGCGGCTCTGGCGTGAGATCGCGACGGAGCTGCACGACGAGTACCGCGACGTGGAACTGAACCTCATGCTGGCGGACAACGCAGCGATGCAGTTGATCACCAACCCTGCCCAGTTTGACGTGATCGTTACCGAGAACACCTTCGGCGACATCCTGTCCGACGAAGCCTCGGTGCTGGCCGGATCGATGGGTATGCTCCCGTCGGCGAGCCTGACCGCCCCGCCTCCGAAGAACGGCGTTCGACGCCGCCGCGGCGGCAAGCCGTCCCTTTACGAGCCGATTCACGGCAGCGCCCCCGACATCTCGGGCCAGGGAATCGCCAACCCCGTGGCGTCTCTGCTCAGTTCGGCCATGATGCTCCGCTGGTCCTTCGGGCTCCACACTGAGGCCGACGCCATCGAAAAGGCCGTGGACGGGGTGATGTCGGAGGGCTTCCGCACACGTGACGTCGCCTCGGCGGGCGACAAGTGCATCGGGACCGTCCAGTTCGGCGACATGGTGGCTGGAGCGCTCGCCGGGTAAGAGTCAGGCGACCTCCAGCCAACGAATCCAGCAGATGTGGTGTTCCGGGAGCGGTACCGCCGTAACGTCGGGGCGTATGGCAATACACCTGCGGGGCGACCTGAATTCGGACAAACGAGAATCGGCAAACGCGTCGGGGTCCGGTCCCATGTTTAGGTCGATCACCCATCAAACCGCGGACCGCCGCGTTTGGAGGGATCGCTAATGGCAACAGAGGGTTCCGACTCAATTGTCACAGCGGACCAACCTGGCCGCCAGATCGGTCAGAAAATCGTCCTGTGGGGCGGCGGCGGCAAGACCACACTTTCCCGCGCGCTCGGCGAGAATCTGGGTCTGCCGGTTGTGGAGATGGACGCCCTTCACTGGCTCCCCGGTTGGAAGGAACGCGATCCGGACGAGTTTCGGAAGCTGATGTCGGACACACTCGCCGGTCTTCCAGACGGCTGGATAGCCGACGGGCAGTACATAGGCATCCTTCATGGGGACGTGCTCGAACGTGCGGACACACTGATATGGGTCGATCTACCGTTTCGGACCATTTTCTGGCGCGTGTTTAAGCGAAGTGTCAAACGCGCCCGAGACAAACAGGTCATTTGCGGCAACAACGTGGAGTCGTGGCGGCAGTCATTCCTGAGCCGTGACTCGTTGCTGCTGTTCCTCTTGAACAGACGTCTGTTCAGGCACCGGGCGTCGATAGAGCGACGCGAGTCGCTGATCCGCGAGCGCGGCCCGGACGTCACCGTCGTCAGGCTAAGGTCGGCGCGGGCGCTGGACCGTTTTTACGAGGAGCACGGTCTCGTCAGACCCCCGGATTAGAGAGCCGATTGCGCGTCAGCCGGACATGCCTGGTTGGCCCGATCACAAACGGAAGCCTGCCTGCCTCGCGTTAAGCCGATCGTCGGCCATGTATCATCCCGGCCATCATCGTTAGCGAACGGCTACAAAAGCGGATCGAGCGGCTCCTGGATCGGGCGGATGCGGCCGCGGACGATGAGAACTGGGACCGCGTCGCGGAATCGACACAGATTCATACGAACAGGAGAACCGATCCAATGTTGACACGTCAGTTCACCGGCAACCCGTCGCAGGTGATGATCGAGCAACTCGCCGCGTCCGGCGTGAAGTACGTGTTCTACAACTCCGGTTCTCGCGAGGCGATGTTTTTCGACGCCCTCCACGGTCATCCGGACGTGCAGGGCATCCTCGCCCTGCACGAGGGACCGGTCGCTGCGATGGCCGGCGGTTACGCACAGGTCCAGGGCGATCCGGCCGTCATGGTGGTCCATCTCGGGGCCGGGTTGGCGCAGTCACTCGGGCAACTGTTCAACGCATGGAACGGGGGGTTGCCCGTTGTCGTGATCTCGTTCCACGGCGACACGGGCAGCTTCGCCGACTCGGTGATGCTGAACATCGATCACGATTTCGGCCCCACCTACCTGTCCGCCCCGTTTACTAAAGCAAGCTGGACTGTGATCGAGCCGGAAGGCCTGCCAGAGGCGATCGAGCGCGCCATCAAGGTCGCGACCGCGGCGCCGACCGGTCCTGTGCACCTCGCCGTTTACGACCGGCTTCTAGACGCGGCGCCGGTGACGGTAAATATCATCGAAGGCAAAACCCCCGCCCTGCTCGCCGGGTACGCGGCGGACGCCGAACTGGAGCAGATCGTGGCGGCGCTGGACACGGCCGACCGTCCGATGATTTACGTCGGAGATGGGGTCGCAAAGAGCGGCGCCCAGGATGCCGTGACGGCGCTGGCTGAACATTACGGCGCGGCCGTAGCGTGCGCCTCGCCTGACCTCGTCGGCGTCTCGATCGCGCACCCGCTCCACTGCGGCCCGTTCGGGCCGGCGGCCGCGGCTGTGAATCCGGACTGCATA
>JAQBUX010000001.1 GCA_027623795.1 Chloroflexota bacterium | reverse complement strand
ATATGTGAACACGGGTCGCGGTCACGATGATCATCGGTACACCGAGAGATGGTTGGCGGAGCAGCTTTCGGCTTAAATTGTTGACGACCGCGTTGGCTCACGGATTGACCGGGCCGAACTCGACCAGGCGCAAGTCATCCGGCAATTGTTCCAGCGCATGACCCTGCGTCAGCAGCCAACCGGCGGGTAGTTCGAGCGCGCTCGCGTAATTTCCGTCCGGACCATACCCCGTCGACTCTCCCATACAACGCGAGCGCCACTCGCCCTCGGACTCCCCGCGCTCTTTCGGGCAGGGATGCATTGTCGCGGACCCAACGACGCTCCCAGATCGGTCGAAGTAGAGGATATCGAGTGGGACGTAGGTGTTGAACATCCAGAACGGTCCAGAGTTCAGGCCGTCGAACTGGAACAACATCCCGGTGCCGGAAGGCACCTCGGACCTGCACATAAGTCCGCGCGACCGGGAGCCGGTGTCGTCCGCCACCTCTGCGTCGATCGTCACTGCGACCCCGCCCGTGACCAGGCCGATCCTCACCTCTCGCAAGGGCTGTTCTACCGCGCGCCGCTCGATCGATTCACACTCCGGCGTATCAACGAAACCGGGCGACGCTTCGCCGGAACATGCGACCACGGCCAGCATCCCCACGGCGACGGTGGCATAGATCCAATGGCTCAAATTTCCGCCTCGGTGCTACATTGGCACGTCACGTCACGGACTTTTGGATGCTCGCATGTTGCGCTCGCTCGACCATCCCGGTATTTCGACAAGGGAGACGGCATGACTGAACGGAAAAATATCCTGATCACCGGCGGAGCCGGACTCGTGGGAGGGGTGCTGACCGGCCGGCTTTCCGGGCGGTACAACCTCACCTCGCTCGATCTGAAAGAGGCTAAGGATGCCCGCTCTTTTGTGGCGGATATTTCTGATTTGGATGCCATCATGCCAGCGTTTGAAGGCCAGCACACTGTCGTGCACCTGGCCGCCGATCGTCGGGCCTACAGCGACTGGTCATCGACGACCTTGAACAACAACATCGTGGCGACCAATAACGTTTTCGAGGCGGCGAAACGGTCCGGCGTGAAACGCGTCGTATTTGCGAGCTCCAACCACTCCCAGGGCGGCTTTTATCTCGATCCGCCGTGGAAGCACATCGTAGACGGACGATTCCATCTTCTTGAACCCGGGTATCACATGGTTGACGAGGATGATCGCATACGACCGGACGGCTACTACGGTGTCTCGAAAGCTTTTGGCGAGGCGCTGGGCAGTTACTACGACGACTATCACGGCGTGAGTTCGATCCACCTTCGCATCGGCTGGGTGCTGTCGGATGACGATCCCAGCTTCTCGCCGTTTGCGCTGTCGCTCTGGCTCAGCCACAGGGACACGGCGCAGGCGGTGGCGAAAGCGATCGATGCGCCGGACTCTCTCCGGTACGCCGTGACCTACGTTACCTCGGACAATAAGTGGAAGATATTCTCGATTGATCGCGCCCGGGAGTTGCTCGGTTTTGAACCCGAGGACGGCGCCGGTGAGGAGTGGGAAGACCGGGAGCCGCCGATGCGGGATCGGTAGGGGCGGGTGACCTTATGTGAGATCGTGTTCGCCATGCCGTCGTTTGGGCGGAGCAAGCCCGGCCCCTGCGCGATTCCAGCCAGAAGACAGCTTCTCGAAAATGCCGGAAGGGCGGCGGTCGCCGTTCACTCGCCCGGGCTTTCGGTCGCCCATGCGCTTGAGCGCCGGGGCGGGACGGCGTCCCGCATCTCCGGGGGCAGCGTGAACTCGATGTCTTCGCTCGCCAGGCCAAGGTGATGGACTTTGACGGGTTCGAGCGCGTCACAGACCGCCTGCACCAGGGACTCGGGTGTCGAAGCCCCGCTACTGATGCCGACCCGGTCCATGCCTTCGAACCATCCCGGCTCCAGCTCGTCCGGGCCATTGATCAGATATGACGGCACACCGGAGCGTTCCGCGACCTCTCGCAGCCGACGGCAGTTTGAGCTCGTTTGTGATCCGACGACGAGCACCACCTGGACCATGGAAGCAAGTTCTTTGACGGCCATCTGGCGATTGGTTGTGGCGTAACAGATGTCGTTCCTGACGGTCACATTTGGGAACGCCGATCTGATTCGGTCCACCATCGCCGCCGTGTCGTCCACGGAAAGAGTGGTCTGGGTCAGTACGGCGACCTCTTGATCACGGTCCCAGTTCGGCGGTTGTGGGTCTTCCTGATCGTCCATTAACGCCATCTCGCCCTGGCCCGTGGTTCCTTTGACTTCCTGGTGGCCGCGATGGCCGACAAGGATGAGTTTTTTGCCCTCACGCTGGTACTTTTTCGCCTCGTTGTGGACACGCGTCACGAGTGGACACGTCGCGTCAATCACCCGCAGCGAACGGGCGGTTGCCGCTTCGTAATCCGATGGCGGCGAGCCGTGCGCGGAGAAAACGACGACCGAGCCGACGGGTATCTGGTCCACGGTTTCGACCGTAATCGCGCCCTGAGCCTCAAGGTCCGCCACGACGTGCGGGTTGTGGACGATTTCGTGCTTGACGTAAACGGGTGATCCGTGACGTTCAAGAGCGATCTCGACGATGTCTACGGCCCGCACGACTCCCGCGCAGAACCCCCGGGGAGCGGCCAGAAATACTTGCAAATCTATTCGTCCGATACGCGAGCGGCATGGTTGGTCAGGACAGCCAGATTATACGGAGGGGGTCGGCGGCCGCTCCGGAGATGCGCTCTCGCTAGTTTCGGCGACCCTGCGTGAACGGGCCAACCCGATCCCTGCGCGTCGGAGCGGAAACAGGGACAGGATCAGCAAGGTGGCCATTCCGACGATCAAGAAGTCGTACCCCAGACCGTCCGACCGCCTGTTCAGCGCATCGATGCCGAACCCGGATATCCGGGCCAGACCGGAACCGATGAGGGTCGCCAGCGCTGTCAATCCCAGGGACCGGGCGGCCGCGTTCGGGGGAACAAGTTCGGTCACGAGGGCCAGACCGCTGCTCAGGAACATCGCAGCGCCGATTCCGATGAACGCGCCCAGGATCACGAGGTGCGTTATGGAGCTTACGAGTAACAGAAGGATGGCCGAAGAACCAGCGATCACGGACGCGATATAGAGGACCGGCATCCGGCCGAACCGGTCCGATGCTGCGCCGGACGGGTAGACGGCTATCGCCGCGCCAAGTCCCACCGACAAAGTCAGCGCCGCAGCGCCCGTTGCGGGATTCTCCAGGCCCACTTTGTCCCGGATGAAGAACAGGGCGAACGTCTGCATGGCAGACAAAGAAGCGACGACCATCGCCATGGCCAACAGGAACCAGTAAAAGCCCGTTGCATGTCTCAGGGCGGCGCCCGGCTTGCTGTGAGACGCAGTGGTGGAAATCACGGACCCGGATTCGCCTGGGTCCGTCCCGACGGGAATCACGACCGGAATAATTGGAATCAGCGGAATAGCGGCCGCGCTTGCCGTTTCCGCGAATCGATCATCGACGTCTGTGCGGCTCACATGAGAGCGGCGAGGACGTAACGCCCCTGCGGTCCACGTCATGGAAAAAAAAAGGACAGTAACGACAACTCCGAGGGACGCCCAGTACCAGCCTGAGTCAGCGCCGTCATCTCCGCTCTGGCTCATCAACAACAACACGACCACCGTGACGGCGCCCGCGCCTGAGGCCCTCGACAGGTTTAGCGCGCCCGCGCCCACGCCGCGCCGGTGTCGAGGAATGTGGTCCATCAGGAGGGCGTTTGCCGGTCCCTGCGAAATGTTTCCGAACAGCTGCATCATCACGATGACGAGTAGAAGTGTGATGAAAGAGTTCGCGAAACCGAGAAACGGCGTCATCACGAGGAGCCCTAGATTGCCCATCACGATGTACGGGAGTCGCTTCCCCCACCGTGTCTTGCTACGGTCGCTGATCGCACCGGCGATTGGCTGTGTTGCGGCGGCGATCACCAGCCCGACGAGCGTGATCGCTCCGAGCATCCCGTTTTTCTGGTCCTCGTCGGCGAACTCAAGGACGCGGAACTGCAACAGGATCGTATCGACGGACGTCCACAATCCGCTTACGCCGAAGCCGTAAATGCTCAGATTGGTGAAGCTGTCTGGGCCGCGTACGTACAGACGCCGGGCGGAACCCGGGAAACGTCTGATATGGCCGAACACGCTGGGCGTTGCGGAGATGAGATTCAGATTTCGGGCCACTGTGCGATGCTAGCCGAAGGTGCTGAACATGACCATCTGGAATCGGCCATGACCTGCAGACGGAGGATATTTCCATGACGGTGAAGGCAAAGTTTTACCACTGGACCCGGTGAAGCACTTGCAAGAAAGCGGGAGCGGCGCTCTCGCAAGCAGGTGTCGAGATGGAGTCGCGGGATTTTTTCAAGGACCCGTTTTCCCGGGGTGAGCTTGAGGAACTCGCCTCGATAGTCACTATGGACGAGCTATTCTCGTGGCGCAGTCCGAGCGCACGCGAGTACAGCGATAGACGAGGTGAACTGAGCGACGCCGATCTCATCGACCTGATGCTCAAGGAGCCCCGGCTGATACGGCGTCCCATCGTGATCAGGACCGACGATCCGAGCAGGCACATCCTCGGCGGCCGTAAGGCGGATATCGAAGCGATCGCCCGGGAGTGATCGTTTGACCCGGCCAGGGTACTGGCGCCCAGTTCGGAACTCGTGTCTCCCCGGATTTCAACTGACGCCCGTTTTCCCAGACTGAGACGCGCCGCATGTGAGTCGGGGGCGTTCGCAAGTAGATCGGAGCGGTCTCATAAATCGATTCAGCTCTCGCCTGAAAAATTCGGCGTTGTCAGGCCTACCGGAGACGCGCACGATGGTGACGCGTTCCGTCCGAACCGCGATCGAAATCGAGACTCGCTAGACCTCCATCGGCGCTGCGAGGTCTTTGGGGGTACGTCCCGTATTGTTGAACAAGAGATCGCTGGTGGGTGGACTTGGCGTGCGCCGCACCGAGGAATTTGGCGGCCCGGTGCTACAATCCTGACAGCCGTCGGCGTGCGGCGGCGACACATGCGACGCAGGTCGCCGCTTGCCTCCCGACGGTTCGATCAGCTTCGGGATAGTGTCCCGGACCGCCCGCGATTGACGCGACGGTGGGCGTCTGAGGCCGGTCGATGCGATGTGCGTCATTACATCGCGTCTAACAGAACCCGCATCCAACTCTCGCAGGGACGGATCGCAGCTTGAACTCCTCATATTCGCTTGGAGATATGGCCGTATTCTCGGTCGGTGCGCATCCACGGTTGGCAGCCGCCATCTGTGAATACCTGCACATGCCGCTCGGCCGCATGGAGGTCAAGAAGTTCCGCAACGAAAACACGTTCGTTCGGATCCTCGAGAACGTCCGTTCACGCGATGTGTTTTTCGTCCAACCGACGTCGGCCCCTGTCAACGACAACATCATGGAGTTGTTGATCGCGATCGACGCAGCAAAGCGTGCATCGGCGGGACGGATCACAGCGGTGATCCCGTACTACGGATACGGGCGTACAGACAAGAAAGACCAGCCTCGCGTGCCGATCACCGGCCGCCTGGTTGCTGACCTGATTACGACCGCCGGGGCGGATCGTGTGGTGACGGTCGATCTTCATGCCGGACAGATACAGGGATTCTTCAACATCCCGGTCGACGAATTAACGGTCGTTCCGTTGCTTATCGACTACTTCCTCAAGAAGCGAATTCCGGACCTGGTAGTCGCAGCGACCGATGTCGGTATCTCGAAGGCGGCGAGGGACGTGGCACAACGATTGAACGCTCCACTCACGATCGTAGAAAAGCGTCGTATCGGAAATGACGACGCAACGGAAGTCCTGTCCGTAATTGGAGATGTGGCCGGACGGCCCGTCCTGACGTTCGACGATGAGATAGATACGGGCGGCTCGCTGATATCGGCGTTTGGAGCGCTCAAGAATGCCGGGGCGACGCAGCTTTACGCCACGGCGAGCCACGGTGTTTTTTCGAACGGGGCAACGGACCGCATCTGTGCATTCAAGGGCCTCGTTGAGCTTATCGTCACCGACACGGTGCCGATCGGAGAAGAGAAGAGCCACCCGAAGTTGACTGTTCTCCAATCGTGCGACCTTCTGGGTGAAGCTATATACAGGATTCACAACGGCCACTCGGTCGGAGAGATGTTCACTTACTAGCCAGGTAACCGGCGCGTGGCACCACGCGCCGGTCCCGGGGTCCACATGGCGTTCCTCAAAAAAATCACATCCATCCTGGGCGACTCAAACGAAAAGGCGCTCAAGGAGTACGAAGAAACCCTCCTGGAGGTCAACGAGCTCGAGGACGAGGTTTCGAAACTCTCGGACGCCGAGCTACGCGGCATGACGGACGAGTTCCGCGAACGCCTCGCTGACGGGGAGACCGTGGACGACATCCTTCCGGAGGCGTTCGCCGTGGTCCGCGAGGCGGCGAAGCGCGTGCTCTCTATGCGGCACTTCGACGTCCAGATCGTCGGCGGAGTAGTCCTCCACCAGGGCAAAGTCGCCGAGATGCGGACGGGCGAGGGCAAGACCCTTGTGGCGACCCTGCCGTCATATCTGAACGCGTTGACCGGTCCGGTGCACGTCGTCACGGTCAATGACTACCTGGCGAAGCGTGACGCAGGCTGGATGGGCCAGGTCCACCACTCGCTCGGCCTCACCGTCGGTTGCCTTCAGAATATGGCTTCCTGGGTTTTCGATCCCGATCGTGAGGACAGAGGGGATGATCCGGACCCGTTCCGTTCGGCGACAAAACAGCAAGCCTACGCATCGGATGTGGTGTACGGCACCAACAACGAGTTCGGGTTCGACTACCTTCGGGACAACATGGTCGACAAGGCTGAATTGCTGGTCCAGCGCGATCTGAAATACGCCATCGTCGACGAAGTCGACAACATCCTGATCGACGAAGCCCGAACCCCGCTGATCATCAGCGGTCCGGCCCGCGACTCGTCACAGGAGTACCAGAGGTTCGCCCAGCTCGCCCGCCGTGTGACACCTGAAGAGGATTTCACGATCGACAACCGTACGCGCGCCATCAGCCTGACGGAAGATGGCATCGAGAACATCGAGCGGCAACTGAACGTCGACAACCTGTACGACCCATCGAACTATGAATTGACGCATTTCGTCGAGAACGCAGTCCGTGCCGAGTACGTGTACACGAGGGATAAGGAGTACGTCGTACGGGACGGTGAGGTGATAATCGTCGACGAGAACACCGGCCGGCTAATGGTCGGCCGGCGCTACTCGGAAGGCCTCCATCAGGCCATCGAAGCCAAAGAAGGCGTTCGTGTGCAGCGGGAGAGCATCACATACGCCACGGTCACGCTCCAGAACTACTTCCGCATGTACGAAAAGCTGGCCGGGATGACGGGTACTGCCGCCACCGAAGCGGAAGAGCTGAACAAGATCTACAAGCTGGAAGTCGTGTCAATTCCGACAAACCAGCCGTCAGGGCGGATCGATCAGCCCGATTTCGTCTACAAGACAGAAACGGCCAAGATGCAGGCCGTCGTCGAGGAGATCCAACACGAGTCCGGCAGCGGTCGGCCCATCCTGGTAGGCACTACTAGCGTCGAACGCTCGGAGGCCCTCGCTGACATGCTGACGCGTCGCGGGGTCGCCCACGAGGTTCTCAACGCCAAAAACCACGCCCGCGAGGCGATGATCATCGCCCAGGCCGGCCGTCCCGGCTCAGTTACGGTGTCCACCAACATGGCGGGGCGCGGTACGGACATCATCCTCGGCGGAAACAAAGACCAGCTGAATATCTCGGATGCGCAATGGCAGCCGGATCACGAAAAGGTGATCGAGCTCGGCGGACTTTACGTGATCGGCACGTCTCGTCATGAGTCGCGGCGGATCGACAACCAGCTGCGTGGTCGCGCCGGACGTCAGGGCGACCCCGGAGAGACGCGCTTTTTCACCTCGACCGAGGACGATATGGTCAAGCGGTTCGGCGGCGACCGCATTAAAGGGATCATGAACCTGGTCGGCCTTGACGATGATGTGCCGATCGAAAACCGGATGATCACGAAGGCGATGAGCGGCGCCCAGAGTAAGGTTGAGGGCTACCACTTCGAGGTCCGGAAGAATCTCGTCGACTACGACGATGTGGTCAACTCGCAGCGCACCCAGATCTACCGTATGCGCCGTCGCGCCCTGGCAGGCGAGGGACTGAAGGAGGACATCCTCCTCCGGGTCGCGAACGAGATCCAGGCGCTGGTCGCACTGCGATTGCCGGGCGATCCGGCTGACTGGGATGTCGATGTATTCGTCGGTGAGCTGCGGCAAATGTTCGAGTTACCGACGGAATTTTCTGATCCCGACGCTTTCTTCGACTACGACGCAGCAGAGATCGAAGATATGTTGTTGGAGCATATCGAGACTCTGTGGGATAGCCGGATCGATACTCTTGGCGAAGAGGTGACGACCAGGCTGGCGCGGGCCGTGGTACTCCGGGCGGTGGACTCCCAGTGGGTCGAGCACCTTACCGAGATGGACAACATGCGGCAGGGCATCGGCCTGCAGGCGGTGGGCCAACGAGACCCGCTTGTCCAGTACAGGCACCGCTCCTACGAGATGTTCCAGGAGCTGACGACGGGCATCGACCGGCAGATCACGCACACGTTCTTCAACGCCGTTGTCCAACAGACCCCCGCAGTCAGCCCGGTTGCGCCCCGCGGACAACTCACCCTCAGCGGTCCCGACCCAGACGCGCCACAGAACGTGGCCGCCCCGGCGGCGACATCTCGTGCGGGCCGGTCCGCATCAGCGGTCCTGAACAGGCCGAGCGTCATGTCCTCGGTGAACGCGGGCCACGGCGACGACTCGACGCTGAACAGGAAGGTCGGGCGTAACGAGCAGTGCCCGTGCGGCAGCGGCAAGAAGTTCAAACGCTGTCACGGCCGGGCCGCGTGACGGGGCCCCCCCGTCGCCAACGTGATGCCGGATTCCGAACTCTCAAAAGACATCAAAGTCCTCGATAACCAGGACGTGGCGCGCGTGTTCGCAGACATCGCAACCTTGCTCCAGCTCAGGGGAGACTCGGTCTTCAAGATCCGGGCTTACACCCGCGCCGCAGAGGTGTTTGAGCATCTTCCCACCCAGATCGCTTCCATCGCGGGTGACGAAGATGCACTGAAAGAGATCCCCGGGATCGGCGACGCTATCGCCGCGAAGACTCACGAACTGGTAAGCACCGGGAGGATGACGTTCTTCGAGAAACTCCGGAGCGAGTTCGCCCCCGGACTGCTCGAGATCATGGCGATTCCCGAGGTGGGGCCAAAGACGGCAATCCGCGCCACAGAGGAACTCGGTATCGAGACTCTGGATGACCTCGAGGCGGCGCTGCGAGACGGTTCTTTCGCGAAACTGCCGCGCGTCGGCGAGAAGAAGGCTCAGAACATTCTCCGGCATCTTGAGGCGCGGCTCAGCCAGGCGGACCGGATGCCTATCGGCAAGGCGTTGCCCCTCGCAGAGCAGGCGATTAAGGAGTTGAAAAAGGCCGCGCCCGGCGTCCGACGGCTAACCGTCGCTGGCAGCATCAGGCGCTGGCGGGAGACGGCGGGGGATATCGATCTTCTCGGCGTCGCCGACGATCCGGAGGCGGTGACGGCCGCATTCGCCGCGCTCCCGATGGTCGTGGACGTGCTCGGGCAGGGCGGCACGAAGGCCAGCGTTATCGTGGGCGGCGGCGCCCAGATCGATCTCAGGGTCACAGAGGAGCGATATTTCGGCGCGTTGTTGCTGTACTTCACCGGCAGCAAGCAACACGGCATCCGGCTGCGTGAACGCGCCCAGCGCATGGGCCTGTCGCTGAACGAGTACGGATTGACCGGCGGCGGGGACGGCGAGTTGAAGTCGTACGAGACCGAGGTCGCCGTGTACGAGGTGCTTGGACTGCCGTACATACCGCCCGAGATTCGCGAGGATCAAGGCGAGTTCGCCGCCGCTATTGCCGGTGAACTGCCGGATCTCGTGGAGCTCGAGGACGTCAAGGGAGATCTCCACGTCCATAGCGACTGGTCCGACGGTCACGTCTCAATCGAACAGATGGTTCATGAGGCCGGTGCACGGGGCCTCGATTACATAGCGATGACGGACCACTCTTCCGGCCGTGGCATCGCCAACGGTCTGTCCGTGGAGCGACTTGTCGCCCACAATCGGGAGATCGAAGAGTTCGGATCCCGGGCCGGGGGACTCCGCGTTTTCAAGGGTTCCGAGGTGGACATCCGCGCCGACGGGACGCTGGACTACTCCGACGACGTGCTGGCCGATCTGGATGTCGTCATCGCCTCCATCCATTCCGGGATGTCGCAACCGGCCGAGGTGATGACCGCACGCATCATCAAAGCTATCGAGAACCCCTATGTCACAGCGATCGGCCATCTGACGACGCGATTCGTCCTGGACAGGCCCCCTGTGGAGGCCGACTTCGACGCCATATTTCGTGCGGCCTCGGCCAACGGGACCCTCATGGAAATCAACGCGTCTCCGAAGCGATTGGACCTGAAGGATTCGCACGTCCGACGCGCACGCGAATTAGGTGTGCGTTTCCTCATCAACACGGACTCGCACGACACGGACAACTTCGATTCGTTGCGCTTCGGTATCGGCACGGCCCGACGCGGTTGGGCTGAAAAGCAGGACGTGTTGAACACCCTGCCCGTCGCCGAGTTTGAACGTTTCCTGCGCACGCCAAAGCCGCAACGCGCCGCGTTCCGGGCCGTACAGGCGGCGGCCGTATGAATCGGGACAACGGAGCGATCGAACCGGACGAAATCGAAACGATCGAGGCTGCGGAGGCGATCACGGCCGAAGCCGCTGCGACCGATCCCGAGGAGTTGCTCGCTCAGTTTCGTGTGGCGGCATCGCGCCCGGACGGCGACTGGCGCCTTGCCCTGATCGAGACGATGGCCCTGTGGCCATTGGCCGAGGAGCAGGTGGATACACGGGCGTTCGTCTATTTGATTGCGGCGGAGGCGTTCGACTGGAAATCGCTGGCCCAGCGAATCCTGGCGGCTCCGGACATCCCTGTCCCCGAGGAGGAGAGGGAAGAACTTCTTCTCGATACGGCGCTTCCGGCCGGACTTAGCGAAGAAGAGTTCCGGCGGAGGATTGGATTCGCAAAGTCCTCTGCGTTTCTGAACTATTTCTACGGCGTGACGGTCGAACAGGCGATCCTCCTGGCGGTGGAAGAGGAGGTCCGCAAGCGCCGTTACGCTCGTGGGTTCTCTCCCGACGATGCCGGTTCCGACGCCGCGTACGAGATTCTGTATCGCGGCACACGTGACGAGCTGATCAACGAGTTCCAGGAAGAAACGGACCGCAGGATAAACCGCCGGGAGCGCGGACCGGGACGCGCCGACGGCAATCTGGAGAGTCTTGACCATTTCACCTACTGGCTTTTCCAGCGCCGGTTCAAGAACTCCGACCCGGCCCGTATCGCGAGCGATACCCGAAAAGGGCTTGAGCAACTGGAGAGGATGCGACTGGCGCAGGCGCGGAAGAACAGCGACGAATCGTGGGCCAGGCCGTTTATCGACCTGGGCGATCTGCACACCTACACGCCAGCGCCCCGCTACGTCCGGCGAGCTCGGCGACGACCGGTGAGAACCTAGCCGGCGCGCTTCACGCCCGCAAGGATCTCGTTCAGGTCCGCGACGGTCGCGTCCGCCAGTCGAACGCAATTGTCGTCCGGAAACGGCGCCTGGCTGGTCACGGGGTTGCCGGTTCCCCAGTCCGCCCGGGAAATCTCCGCGCACGCAATCCCTGCGTGATCGCGCCGCACGCGGTCCTCGAATCGGCGTCGGAAGTCGTTTAACTTCGAACTGCCGCGGGACAACTGAGATCCGGGCGCGCCGTCCGGGACGAACGTCTCAAGGAAGTCGTTTGACGGGAGATCGCGATCCGACTCAGCGTCGGTACATTCGGCGATGGCGAGCAGACCTGCCACGAGGAGCGAACAGGTCCCGGCGCGACCCGCTGACAGGCCGCGGATCGATCGAAGGAGCACGTCGCGTCCGGGGTTTTCAGGACCGTCGGTGGCCAGCAACAGGCATTCACCGCAGGACCGGCCTGACTCGAAAAGGGGTCGCGTCACGGAGTCCGCCACGTTCAGTTTGTTGCCGAGTTGCACGTTGGCCTCCCTGAAGAGTCTCAGCCCGACGCCGTGACCCCACCGTTCCCGATGCGAAGTTTTTCTGGTCCTTAGATCAATTTTACTGGACCGCGAACGAGACGTTTTGCGGGCCACGCGGGCAGACGCATGCTTCCTGCGCCAACGGGTCGTTGCCGTCAAGTACGACCCCCATCGCCAACGCCGCGGGTCGGCATATCGGCCGGTCTAACTGTCCGAACCCGTTGATTTGCCATGTCGTTCCGGCGTCCAGCCCAAGGGGACAGGCACCTGAAGTTGCGGCGATCTGAAGCGTTTTGCGGTCACCCCGGTATGGCACGCGTCGCGTCAACGCGATGCCGATTGCTCGAGCGTTACGTGCAATCATTTCGGCGCCTAGAACGACGATGGACGGCGTCGCGATTCGCTCAGAGAAGTACGCGCCCAGTACCAGGACGTAGAAGATGGCGATGATCGCGATCAGAGTTGCGGGTGGGGCTCCGGCCGCGATCGCGGTTACGGCAAACAGCAACGGTATCAACCCGGGGATCGCGAAAACCAGAAAACGTGGGCGTCCCATGGTTACCTCCTCAATTCACGCTCGTTGCGGGTTGCGCCAGCGTCCCGGCTGCACACATACGTCAACTACTCGCACACTAAGCGCGAGGGCGTGAGGGAATCGTGAGGGTTATGCGGGAATGCGTGAGGCCGTCGTGAGTCAGCTTTGTTGGTACGTTGTAATCAATCCCCGATCTTGGGCAAGCCTCATCGTCTTCACGCCTTCCTCACGCCCTACGGCCGAGACTGGTGGGGATTGGTTCGGGAGGAGCGTCACCGTGTGACGCGCCAATTTGCACATGACGTGCTTGAGGAGGTGCCACGCTTGGTGACGACGACGCCTGTAGCGCTCCCCGCGGAGGTTCGCTGGCACGGTCGCGGCGGTCAGGGAGTGGTGACGGCCAGCCGACTTCTCGCCACGGCCGCGCTCCGGGGCGGTTTTTTCCCGCAATCTTTGCCGGATTTCGGCGCCGAACGATCTGGCGCGCCGATCGCCGCTTACACCCGGGTGGGCGACAGTCCGCCCACCATGCGCGGGCCCGTTACGAACCCCGCCCTCGTTCTGATTCTTGACCCGTCTCTGATCGGCAGCGTCGATGTCCTCGAAGGCGTGTTGCCGGGAGCGGCCGTGGTGGTCAATTCGACCCGATCTCCTGAAAACGAACGGGATCGCCTCGGTCGTAGCGACATCGTGATCTGCACCATAGACGGGACCGCCATCGGGGAGGAGCTGATCGGAAGACCGCTGCCAAACGTCCCGATGCTTGGTGCATTGCTGACGGTTTACCCGATCGTAGACCTGGAAACGATGACCGACGCGGTACGCGCCCAACTCGGCGAGATCTTCTCGGAGAGGGTTGTGAATGGGAATATCGCTGCCCTTCAACGGGGGAATGAGCTGGCCCGGTCCGTCGGCCAGGGAGGTATCCAATGACTCAGCCCGGCGCCGAATCCTGGGTGGACGTGCCGACCGGCGGTACGGTCGTCAATCCCGGAAGCACAGAACGCAACCTGACCGGCTCGTGGCGCACCAAACGCCCGGTCATCGACTTCGACGCCTGTAGCCATTGCATGATCTGTTGGGTGATGTGCCCGGACAGCTGTTTCGCGACGGCTAAAGGCACTCTCGTTTCGGTGGACCTTGATCACTGCAAAGGCTGCGGAATATGTGCAAGTGAGTGTCCGCGTAAATGCATCGAGATGGTCGCCGAAGGGCGCGACTGAGTGTGACAGTACGCATAGGAACGGAGGGCGCATGGTAGATACGCGAGAACGCGCTGGAATCGGCGTTGCCGGGGAACCGGCCGCGTCCACCGCCATCGCGATGAACGGCGGTGAGGCGGTCGCCTACGCCCTCCGGCAGATCGAACCCGAGGTGGTCGCCGCCTATCCGATCACGCCCCAGACGCTGATCATCGAAAAGTTTGCGGAGTACTGCGCTGACGGCGTGGTCCGTACCGAGTACATCAACGTAGAAAGTGAGCACGCAGCCCTTAGCGCCTGCGTCGGCGCGAGCGCAGCGGGAGCGCGGGCCGTTACGGCTACGGCGGGTCCGGGCCTCGCCCTCATGTTCGAGATGCTTGGCGTAACGTCCGGTATGCGACTGCCGATAGTGATGCACCTGTGCACACGAGCGCTCTCCGCCCCGCTCAACATACTCGGCGATCATTCGGACGCCATGGCGATGCGTGAGACCGGCTGGGTAATGATTTCCGGCAGTAACCCCCAGGAGGCCTACGACCTCGCCATTGTTGCGCAGATCGTGGCCGAGCATCCGGACGTGATGTTGCCGTGCGCAACCATGATCGATGGCTTCATGGTGACCCACGCCGTCGAACGCGTCGATGTGCTGCCGGACGATGTGGTTCGTGAGTACGTCGGCGAGTACGAGCCGGAGATGTCGCTGCTCGTCCCCGGATCAGAGGCCACGTACGGCGCGTTGGACTTCAGGGATTACTACTTCGAGCACCGCCGCCAGCAAGAGGCGGCGCTCTACGCTGCGCAGTCCGTCGTCGAGGATGCGTTGCAACGTTTCGGCGAGATCTCCGGGCGTGACCACCATATCCTCGAGCCGTACATGATGGACGACGCGGAGGTGGCGCTCGTGATGATGGGATCGGCAGAGGGGCAGGTCCACGCCGCCGTGAACGCCGCCCGTGCAGCCGGGTTGAAGGCGGGCGCGCTGCGGATCCGACTGTTCCGTCCCTTCCCTGTGGCCGCCGTAGCGGAAGCGCTATCAGGCGTTCGCGTCGTCGGTGTGATGGACCGTGCGATAGGGCTCGGCTCGGCGGACAACCCGCTTCTGGCGGACGTCAAAGCCGCTCTCTGGAGCCGCTCCGACCGCCCGTTGGCGAGGGGTTTCGTCTACGGATTGGGGGGCAGAGTCGTCACACAAGGCCAGATGAATCAGGCGTTTGATGAACTCAGGTCTGCCCTCGAAACGGGAGAGGTTGGGACGGACCCAACATATCTCGGACTTCGGGAAGTTCAAGACGAAACCGTGTTAGGGGAGGGAACGACCGCATGACCCTCAAATTACGCGAGCTATCGATGCTCGATGATGGGTTCAACCCCGGGCATGGGCTGTGCGCGGGCTGTTCCGAGTCTGTTATCGTCCGCCAGGTGTTGACCGCGCTTGAGAATCCGCCCGTAGTGGCGCTTGCGACCGGTTGCCTTGAGGTTTCAAGCACCCGCTTTCCGGACACCGCCTGGAAGGTGCCGCTCATACACAGCGCGTTTGAAAACGCCGCCACCAGCGCGTCAGGCGTGGAAGCGGCCTTCAAAGCCCTTGTTCGCAAGGGACGGATGGCGGACCGGCCGATTACGTTTGTAGTTTTTGGCGGCGACGGCGCCACGTACGATATCGGGTTCCAGTGGCTTTCCGGCGCACTCGAACGCGGCCACAAGTTCATGTACGTCTGCCTCAATAACGAGGGCTACATGAACACCGGAATTCAGCGCAGCGGGGCGACGATGCTCGGCGCGTGGACGACGACGACACCGGCCGGCAGCGTGACTCCGGGTAAGCCGCAGTGGCGGAAGGACATGACGGGCATCATCGCAGCGCACGGCATTCCCTACGTTGCGCAGGCAGCGGTGCACCACTGGAAAGACCTGATGACCAAGGTCAGAAAAGCTGAAGCCGCGGACGGTCCGGCGTTCATCAACGTACTCGCTCCATGCGATCGCGGGTGGCGTTACGAGCCAGAAGATACGATGGCCATCTCACGGCTGGCGGTGGAGACGGCGTTGTGGCCGCTTTACGAGGTCGAGAACGGCAAATACAAGTTAAACGGCCCGCGGCACAAGTCCCTGCCGATCGTCGACTACCTGGAATCCCAGGGAAGATTTCGGCACCTGCTCCGCAACGGCGACCCGGCCGTTGTTGAGGAGATCCAGGGGATCGTTGATCTTGAGTGGAATCGCTTGCGCGAAAAATGTGGCCTGGAGCCTGAGCTCTCGAAGAATGAAGCGGAGGCCGTAACCTCGGCCGATTGACCCTTTGGCGTCCTCGTGCTAGCGTCGGAACCCTCCACATACGAACGCAGTGAAGGGGAGTAGTACCGCGTTGGCGGGTCCGAGAGAGTCGGGGATGGTGTGAGCCCGGCGCCGTCGGCCACGCGGGAAGTCGTCCCTGAGCGGCAGGCCTGAACCCGTGCAACTACGCAAGGGCAGGGCCGGACGGCAGCTACCGTTATCAGCATCGAGCGGCCCCGGCCGGCGGACTGACCGGCAGGGACAACAGAGGTGGTACCGCGGGCGTAAGCCCCGTCCTTTGGTGGACGGGGTCTTTTTTTATTTCGACACTCCCACGGGGTCAGGCAGCAGGACACAATATGGCGACGACGGACAGAGGATGGGTGAAGCCGATAGACGTATCGGCCTTGCCGAATCGATTTGAGCCGGAAGAGGCTGAGCCGCGCTGGCGCGCTCACTGGGACGAGTTGGGCATCCACCGCTACGATCCGTCGCGCCCGCGGGAGGAGACCTTCGTCGTCGACACACCACCGCCGACCGCGAGCGGCTCGCTTCACGTCGGCCACGTCTTCTCGTACACCCACCAGGACCTGATCGTCCGTTACCAGCGGATGCGCGGCCGGAACATTTTCTACCCGATGGGCTGGGACGATAACGGCCTGCCGACCGAGCGCCGTGTTCAGAATGTGTTCAACGTCAGGTCAGACCCGTACATGCCGTTCGACCCGGACCTGGCGGTCGATCGCGTCGACCCGAAGACGAAACCGCGGGACCTGCCGAGGCCGACCGTGATCTCACGGCGGAATTTCATCGACCTTTGCCACATCGTCACGGCGGAGGACGAGGTCGCGTTCAAAGGGTTGTGGGAGATGTTGGGACTGTCGGTTGACTGGAACGAGGAGTACGCGACGATCGACCACAGATCGCGGGCGATGGCGCAACGCAGCTTCCTGGATCTGTACGAGAAGGGCCACATATACCAGGTCGAGGCGCCGACGATGTGGGACGTGGATTTCGCCACCGCCGTCGCGCAGGCGGAGGTAGAGGACAGGGAACGGGACGGCGCATTCCACGACATCGAGTTTGCCACGGAAGAGGGCGGCAGCTTCGTCATCTCGACGACTCGGCCGGAGTTGCTGGCGGCGTGCGTGGGTATCGCCGCGCACCCCGACGACGAGCGGTACAAAGGTCTGTTCGGCAAGCTGGCGATCTCGCCGATCTACCGCGTCCCGGTGCCGATCTTCCCGACGGAGCTTGCCGACCCCGAGAAGGGCACCGGGGTGCTGATGGTCTGTACTTTCGGCGACCAGACGGACGTGCAGTGGTGGCGCGAAGAAGGCTTGGCTCTGAGGCAGGTGCTGGGGCGCGACGGGCTGATCGTCGACAGGCGATACGGCGACGAGGGTTGGGAGAGCAACGACCCGGAACTGGCCAACGTCAACTACGCTGAGATCGTCGGTAAGCGGGTCAATCAGGCGCGCAGAATCGTCGTCGAGCAGCTACGGGACCCGGCGAACTCGGCGATGGCCGGTGGAGACGCCCCGCTTCAGGGCGAGCCCCGTCCGATCAAGCACGCCGTGCGTTTCTTCGAAAAGGGCGACAGCCCTCTGGAATACCTTACGAGCCGCCAGTGGTTCGTAAGGTTGATGGACAAGAAGGATGAACTGATCCGGATGGGCCGCCAGATCAAGTGGCATCCCGCGCACATGGGAAAGCGCTACGAGAACTGGACCGAGAACCTTCAGTTGGACTGGGCGATCAGCCGTCAGCGTTACTTCGGGGTGCAGTTTCCGGTCTGGTACCGGCTGGACGATCAGGGGAACCCGATATACGAGAGCCTCATCGTCGCCACTCCCGAAATGTTGCCGATGGACCCGATGTCGGACACAGCGCCCGGTTTTGCAGAGTCTCAACGTGGACAGCCGGGTGGATTCGCGGGCGAGCCGGACGTGTTCGACACATGGTTCACAAGCTCGCTCACGCCGCAGATAGGGGCGCGATGGGGCGAAGACGGCGACAAGATGGACAGGCTGTTCCCTATGGACGTCCGTCCACAGGCGCACGACATCATCCGCACCTGGGCGTTCTACACGATCGCGAAGTCTTTGCTCCATCACGGCGACGTCCCGTGGCGTAACGTCGTGCTCAGCGGCTGGATCCTTGACCCGGACCGCAAGAAGATGAGCAAGAGCCGGGGCAACGTCGTGACCCCGACAGGGATGCTCGAGGAGTACGGCGCGGACGCCGTCCGGTACTGGGCGGGGAGCGCGAGGCTCGGCGCCGACACGGCGTTCGACGAGCAGGTGTTCAAGGTCGGAAAGCGGCTCGTCACGAAGATCTACAACGCCGGGAAGTTCGTGCTGTCGCAGGAAGGCCCGGAAGGGGAGATCACGAACGAGCTCGACCGGGCCTTCATCGCCGAGTTGGCGGTCCTTGTCGACCGAACAACGAGGGCGTTTGATGAGTTCGAGTACTCGCGGGCGCTAGAGGAGACCGAGACTTTCTTCTGGAGCGCGTTCACCGACAACTATCTGGAGCTGGTCAAACGACGGTCGCGGTCGGAGGAAGATCCCGAGGGACGCGCTTCCGCAATCGCGACGCTTCGTACGGGGCTGAACGTGCTAATGCGATTGTTCGCACCGTTCGTCCCGACAATCACCGACGAGGTCTGGTCCTGGGCGTTTGCCGGGGAGACAGGCCACAGGTCCATCCACGTGGCGGACTGGCCGTCTTCGGCCGAGTTCGCTACCGTGCCCGCTCCGGCTGATGCGGGTTCGTTCGCCCTCGCATGTGACGCGATCACCGCTGTACGAAAGGCGAAGACGGACGAAGGGTTGGGGATGGGCCGGCCTTTGACCTCGCTGGCGTTATCGGGCACGGCGGAAGACCTGTCGGCGCTCGCCCGCGTGATCAACGATGTCCGAGATTCCGCAAACGCGTCGGACATCGGCGTGACCGAGGGGGACGCGGGCGGCGAGCGTTTCGCTGCGAGGATCGAGGCGGAGGTCCAGGCGGCGGATTAGCGCTGCGAACCGGGCGGTGAAGCCGGTCAGGGACGGGCCTGAAGAAAAAAGGCTGCGACGGAAGGAACGTCGCAGCCTTTTTGAATCCGCTTGTTGTGACCGGTTACACCGGGTCCGAAACCACGCCCGGGACGACCGATTCACCGCCACCGTGATTGTGGAAACCAAATCGGCCGTGCCCGCCTCGACCCGAACTCTGGTGGCCCCGGTGGTCTCGGTGGCCTTCGGCGTTGAACTGTTCCATGCGCCACTCGCGGAACGAGTCGATGGAGGCCGGACGGATCGCCAGCCAGTCAGAGATTTCGTCTGACTCGACCTGGGTGATCAACTCCTGTCCGACCAGATCGGCAAGAAAAGCCTCGACCTCTCCGGCTTGAACCGCTGAACGCAGCCCGTGATGCCGCATGGATTTGAGCGCTTCAGGCCGGCCGCCGAACCAGTCGCTGATCGCGTCCGACTCGTCCTGAGTTATCACGTTGGCCTCGACCGCTTCGGCAAGGTTTGTTGCCATTCTTTCGGCGCGCGCTTCGTCATGGGCCTGCGACATGGCGGATGAGACCTCTTCAGGCGCAAGCCCGAGAATCTCGGCCATCCGGTCGATAAAGCCAGTGCGCGCACCGGAATCTCGATGATCGGCGCTCGCCACGGCGGCCCCTCCTACCAACGTGAAGACGGCCGCAACGGCAACCAGGGGTAACGCAACTCGTTTGTTCAAATGCTTCTCCTGACCCGCGCAAAGTGTTGGCCGGCGACCGCGATCGCATCTCTCAGGACTCAACCTAACGACAGATTGTCAAGAAGTGATGAAGTTCACGAGGTTGTCGAAATGCGCACGAGATCGGTATTGCGAACCGGTGAAGGGCTATTCCCGGGTCGCGTCTCAGAACATTTCCGATCCCAGTATTCAGGTCGCTGCGAATCTCGCCGTCCGTCACTGACTGGCGGGGTTCTCTGACCACGCCGGCTCCCGGGCAAAGGCCGATCGCAATCCGGTCTTTGCCACCGGACTCAACCACGACGACTCGATACCGTTCAGGATGAGCCGGCGGGCCTCGTCCGGGCTAAACGCAAGTTCCCGGATCAGCGCCTCGTAGTCGTCGCTCAATGAGTGCCCGAACATCGCCGGGTCGTCCGAGTTCACCGACACCATCAAACCCTGATCGAAGAACTGCCGGATCGGATGCGCCGCAACGGACTCGACCACCCCGGTCGCGACGTTAGACAGCGGGCACATCTCGATCGGCAACTGGCTGTCCGCAAGCCGACCCATCAGTCCCGGGTCCTCAACGGCGCGTGTTCCGTGCCCGATCCGGTCCACGTCCAGCGCCCGAATCGCGCCCCAGACGCTCTCGGGTCCCGCGGCCTCCCCGGCGTGGACCGTCGTGCGAAGTCCCATCGCCTTCGCACGGAGGAATACCTCACGATACTGCTCGGGCGGGTAGAGGTGCTCCGACCCGCCCATGCCAATCCCGACGACGCCGAGCGAACGTAACTCTGACACCTCGTCGAGAACCTCGGCGCCAGACTCGGAGCCGAGATCACGGACGAGGTCGGGCACAAGCGCGACTTCGATGCCGGGCACGCTGTCGAGTCCAGCGCGCACCGCCTCGATCAGGCGGCCCGTTTCGAGGCCGTCCGGTTTGAATCTTCCGGGCGAGAGGAACGCCTCGACGTACTGGATGTTCTCGGCCTCAAACGCTCTTCCGATGGCGGCGCTGAAGAACGTGAAGTCCTCGTACTCCCTGAGAAACTTGTTCTTCCAGACCCACAACTCGATGAAGTGGGGGAAATCCCTGAACTTGAAGTACTCACGCAACGCGGCTTCGTCTTGAACACGCGGATCGCCGCCGTACTTCTGGATGAGCTCCCACAACGCGCCGATCGGGATGGCGCCCTCAAGATGCAGATGTAGCTCAACCTTCGGAAGGCGGCGACACCAGTCGGCGATGTTTGAGTCGTCGCCAGGCAGGGTACCGCTCATATGGTCCTCCCGTTCCCGGCCGTCGAATCCCGCCACTCCGTGATTCCCGAGTGGTCGGGAATCACGCGCCCGCTGGAAGCCGTCTCAAGAGTCCCGTCTCCCGGCGGGAGAGGGTCAGGGTGAGGGACAAGTCTCGAATGGGGATTCTGCCTCATCTCGGGTCCGGAATCATCGGTGCCAGACCGCCCACGAGCGTGAACAGCGGCCACCCCAACCCCCTATAACGTGCCTGACCCGAGTTGGGGGTAGATGTCCGGGTAGATGTTGCCGGGCACGTAGGGGTAGTCCTCAAACTTCGACTCGTCGATCTCGATCCCCAGTCCGGGCCCGTCCGGGATGGGCAGCTTGCCGTCCTTGACGTGAGCCAGATCGAAGATCGGGTCCTTGAGGATGTCGTCGCGTAAAGGCTGATACTCGGAGCCGTCGTACTCCAAGATCACCTCGTCGACCAGCGATGCGAAGTGCATGTTGGCCGCCTGTCCGACGGCTGTGAGTCCTCCGATGTGGGGGAACACCCGGATGTCGTTCGCCTTCGCAAGGCCAACCACCTGAAGGCACTCCAGGAACCCGCCGCAGACCGTCACATCGGGCTGCCAGTAGTTTGCCGCACGGTAGTCGGCCAGCAACTCAAAGCCATGTAGCGAGTACACCCGCTCGCCGACCGCGATCGACACAGGGGACTTGTCGCACAGCCTCGCGAGCCCCTTGATCCAGGTCTGCGGGATCGGCTCCTCGAACCAGAACACGTCAAGGTCACCCATATGCTTCGCGATCCTGATGGCGGACTCGACGCCGTAGTTGCAGTAGGCGTCGACCATGAGCTTCACGTCCGGGCCGATGTGCTCCCTGACCCCCTCTACCTGCGCCATGTCTTTGTCAGCGCCCGAGGCGATGCGCGTTTTCACGCCGACGAATCCAAGCTCGAGCGCTGAGTCGAAAAACTGGCCGTGCCACGCGGCGTCCTTTTCCGGGAATGTGCTCCCTGTCATGTACAGCGGGATTGCGTCCACGACCTTGTCGCCGAGAAGCGCATGAATTGGGACGTCCATCTCCTTCCCGAGGATGTCCCACAATGCGGTCTCCACCGCGCCGATCACCTGCGCGCAGATGCCGTCGACCCCGAGCCACGGGTTGAGATAGCGCTGCATCTCCCTGGTGCGAGGTCGCACTTCCAGCGGGTCCTTGCCGATGAGGACCGGCGCCAGGATGTCGTCGACGATCGTCTTCATGACCGTGGGGTAGAAGTGGCCGTAGGAGGTCGAACCTTCTCCGTAGCCGACGATGCCGGAATCGGTCTCGACGCGGACCAGCGAGAATGCCCGGCTCAGGACGGGAAAGTCCTTCTGGTAACCGAGTGGGATGACCCTGATCGATTTTATCTTCACGGGTGGATTGCACTCCGATCGATTCTGCTTCTGGTCGTCGACGCCGGGGTACTACGCGCCATGGAAGTATGCCTGGCGGGCAGTCTTGGACCCGGCCGAGTGATTTCGTGACGACCTGAATCCGCGGATTCGGTTGGTCCAAGACGATTTCACAGTATTCCAGCTGCTGATGACACGACGTGTGAGACGAAATTGCGCGTCCATGATCCGGATTTCCAGGTGTTTACACCGCAAGGCGATGGCCGAGCCGGCGGTCGAAACCGGCGGCTCGGCGCGATTCACGCCAATCCGTGTTCCCTGATCGCTCGTTTCGCCTGGGCCGTCAATTCGAAGCTGTACTTGGAACCCGATTGTTGCTCCGAAGAATCAGCCAATTTCTTGATGATGACGTCGGTGTATCGAAATCCAGCAGCCGTCGCGACCTTGCCGATGGTTTGGAGGGTTCCAGCCAATTGGGCATTGCCCGGCCGGGTGTAACCCAATATCGATTTCAGTTCTTGATCGGTCGCTCGGCCGGAACCGCTTGCCAAGTGAATAATTACGCTTCTCACTGAGCTTTTTAACTTGAGCTACATTTCCGGGAATGAGTTCACAAACACTTCTACGTCACTCAATTCTTCATTCAAGTGGTTTTGAAGCGGGCACTTATCTACTGCTTTAACAATCTTGTAGACGGCATCGAATTCTGATACTGAATCAGTTTCAATTGCTCCGTTCGGCAATAAACGAATCGGGGACATCCGGGCCTCCTTGACCTTTATTAGGTGAGTTATAGGCCAAACAAAACACATTTTGCTTATTAACACAAGAAGCATATCCGTTCTGGGTCGCATTGGTTATGCCTGCGCCGTTTTGAATGCCCCCCCTAAACCATCAGGTCTCCGCCGCTGATGTCTAGCGCGGCGCCTGTGATGTAGGCGGCGCGGTTGGATGCCAGGAAGGCGACTAGCTCGGCGACCTCTGACGGTTCACCGAGCCGAGAGATCGGGAAGCTGCTGGCGTAGCGCGCTTTTCGCTCGTCGTCGATCTCGTCCTGCACCATCTCTGTGTCGATCAGCCCCGGGCAGACGGCGTTGACGGTGATCCCGTGCGACGCCTCCTCCATCGCAAGGTGACGCGTTAATCCGAGCACTGCGTGCTTTGAGGCCGTGTATGCGGCGCTGCCGAGCGTGCTGGTGGTCTTGCCGGCGGTGGACGAAAAGTTGACGATTCGGCCCCAGCCCGCCTCTCGCATCGACGGAAGCACTGCGCGGGAGGGCAGGAAGGTGCCCTTCAGGTTGACGGCGATAACAAAGTCCCACTCGTCCTCTGCCATATCGAAGACCGCAGTACGGCGCAGGACGCCGGCCGCGTTCACAAGGATGTGGACGGCTCCAAACTCCGATACGGCTCTCTGTACAAGCGCCGATACGTCGGACGCGTCCGTCACATTGCCGCCGACCGCGATAGCGCGACCGCCTGTGTTCCGCAACTCGGACGCCGTCGCGTCCGCCGCGTCTGCCGACAGGTCGTTGACCACGACGGAAGCGCCCGCGGCGGACAGGCGTTGAGCGACGGCGCGCCCCATGCCACGGCCCGCTCCGGTGACGATGGCGGTCCTGCCCGCAAGCTCATCTGGAATCGGCGCAGGAAGTCGAGATGGGTCGAACGCGCGTGTTGGTGAGGTCAAATCACGCTCAGCTCAGCGCCGACGTCCTTGAAGGCCTCCAGGGCCTCGTCCAGCTCCGCACGATCGTGTGCGGAGGACATCTGGACCCGTATCCGGGCCTCGCCACGCGGAACAACCGGATAGCTGAAGCCGACCACGAGGATGCCGCGCCGGTTCATCGCCGCCGCCATCTCCACCGTCTTGATCTCGTCACGGAGCATCACGGGGACGATCGGGTGATCGCCCGGTATCAACTCGAACCCGAACGCCGTCATGCGCTCGCGGAAGTAGCGGGTGTTGTCCCAGAGCTTTTCGCGTAGCTCCGGTTTGCCCTCGACCAGTTCCAGGGCCTTTAACGCGCCCGTCACGACCAGCGGAGGGAGGGTGTTCGAGAACAGGTAGGGACGAGACCGCTGGCGGAGGTAGGCCACGATCTCGGCGTGCCCGGTCGTGAACCCGCCGGATGCACCCCCGAGCGCCTTTCCGAGCGTGCTGGTGATGATGTCCACCCTGTCTTCTACGCCGCACTCTGCGGGCGTTCCGCGACCGCCCGGGCCGACGAACCCGGTGGCGTGCGAATCGTCGACCATCACCATCGCGTCGTAGCGGTCCGCGAGGTCACAAATCTCTTTCAACTTCGCAATGTCGCCCTGCATGCTGAAAATGCCGTCGGTGGCGATCAGCCGGAATCGGGCGTCGGCAGTCTCTTTTAGCTTCGCCTCGAGGTCCGCCATGTCACTGTGCAGGTAGCGCTTCCGGTCCGCACGGCACAGGCGGATGCCGTCGATTATCGAGGCGTGGTTCAGCTCATCGCTGATCACGGCGTCTTCACGGCCAAGAAGCGTCTCGAAAAGCCCCGTGTTGGCGTCAAAACATGAGCCGTAAAGGATCGTATCCTCGGTGCCCAGGAATCGGCTTACGCGCGCTTCCAACTCTTTATGGATGTCCTGCGTGCCACAGATGAAGCGAACGGACGCCATCCCGTAGCCGTGTGTCTGAAGACCCGCGGTTACGGCTTCAAGAATCTCCGGGTGGTCTGCGAGGCCAAGGTAATTGTTAGCGCAGAAGTTGATACGCGGCCCTGCGGAGGTCGTGACCCGGGCGCCCTGTGGCGTTTCGATTACCTGCTCTTCTTTGAAAAGGCCGGTAGATCGGATCTCGTCAAGTTCGGTATCGAGCCAGGACTTGATCGCTGTGTAAGCCAAAGAGGATTCTCCTTGCGCCGGACGGGAGGCCGATCAAAGATCGGGCCTTCTCCCTCACCCTAGCCCTCTCCCACCGGGAGAGGGGACTTCCGAAGGCCTTCTAACCAGCGGTCCTGTTCACTCTGCCTTCACGATTTCGGGTTCGACCTCCAGGTCGTCCGGCACGAACTCGCGCCAGGGCTGGAACTGGAGCACGAACTCTTTACCTTCGTCCAGAGTTGAGAGACCCTTCACGGCGCGGCCGGGATCGTACCCCTGGGTGACGGCAATCGCCTGGATCCCACGTTTCATAGAGCGAACGCCGCCCAGGTTGATCTCCTCGCCTTGATCCGTCAGAAGGGTCAGGTCGAGACCCTTGGGGTGATCTTTCCAGTACATCCGCATTGAGTCGGCGCCTCCGGCGATTTTCGTTGGTTTTGGGGGCTACTTGAGAAGCGGCAGAACCCTGTCCAGCAGGGCGTTGCCGACGTCAAACTTGTCCATCAAGGGCATATGCTCCGGCTTGCGGTCCGGGTATACAAATGTAACGGCATTCGTGTCCGTCCCGAACCCTGAGTGCTCCGCCGATACGTCGTTCGCGACGACCATGGCGACACCCTTTGAGACTAGCTTCGCGCCGGCGTTCTCGACGACATCCCTGGTCTCGGCGGCGAACGCGACCTTGACGAGCCGCGCCCCGCTGGCGCCGGCGATTATGTCCGGGTTCTGGATCAGTTCGATGTTAAGCGACTCGTCGCCCGATTTCTTGATCTTGTGGTCGGTGGGCGAGGCCGGCCGGTAGTCGCTGACCGCCGCCGCCATGATCAGTAGGTCTGAATCGGCGACGATCTCGTGGACGGCGTCTCGCATGTCGAGCGCTGAGTTGACCTTCACAAATGTTACACAGGCCGGGGATCGTAGCGAGGTTGGCGCTGAGATCAGGGTCACATCGGCGCCGCGGTCCCGGGCCGCCTCGGCGATGGCGTACCCCATCTTGCCGGTGGAGCGATTGGTCAACACCCTGACCGGGTCTATGGCCTCCTCGGTGCCGCCGGCGGATACCACGACCCGGCGGCCTGCGAGGTCTCCGTGATGGCCAAGAACCGCCCGGACGTGATCCATGATCTCGGGCACTTCCGTCATCCTGCCCCGACCGACGAGTCCCGACGCCAGCCGGCCCGACTCGGGGCCGACGAAATGGACCCCCCGGGCAATCAGGGTCTCCACATTCGCCTGCGTCGCCGGGTTCTCGAACATGTCGGCGTCCATCGCAGGTGCGATCACAAGGGGCTGTGATCCGGCCAGCACCGTGGCGGTGAGTACATCGTCCGTCACGCCGTGGGCGAGGCGGGCGATGGTGTTTGCCGTCGCGGGCGCGATCAAAACCAGATCGGCTCGCCGGGCCAGGGCGACGTGGTCGATCCCCAACTCTGAATTCGATTGATAGAGGCCAACAGAAACCGGTCGGTGCGTGAGGCCCGCAAAGGTCGCGACGCCCACGAACTCCCGGGCGGAGCTCGTCAGAACGACGTCGACCATCGCCCCGGCCTGCGTGAGCTTGCTGGCCAGGTCGGCGGCCTTGAACGCCGCAATACTCCCGGTCACCCCGAGGACGATCGACTTGCCGCCCAGAATTGTCGGCATCGGCTAGTCTCCGCCGTTCAGTTCGTGGAGGATGCGGAGACCTATCAGCGTCAGGTCTTCGTTCACGTCCTGGAAAACGTCTGACTGCGCAGCTACGATGCGCGCCAGCCCGCCGGTGCCGATGACCTTGCACGCGGAAGGATCGTCCGGGCTTAACTCGGCGGCGAATCGCCGGACCATTCCCTCGACAAGTCCCACGTATCCGAACACAAGACCGGACCGCATCGCGTCCGTGGTGTTGCGACCGATAGCGAATTCAGGGGCCTGAAGATCGACCCGTCTCAGTTGCGATGTGCCCTGATATAGCGCCTCGGCGGCGAGCGTCATGCCGGGGGCGATCGCACCGCCGAGATATTCCGCGTCCGCGCTGATGGCGTCAAACACCGTGGCGGTTCCCAGATCCACGAGGATGCACGGCCCGCCGTACATACGAAATGCGGCTACGGCGTCCGCGATCCGATCTGTGCCCACATCCTGCGGCCTGTTGTAGTTGACCTTGATGCCGGTGCGCGTCCCGGGCCCGACCACCATCGGGGCGACGCCAAGCAACGCCTCCAGCGCCGTCTCGATAGCGCCCGTAAGCGGCGGTACGACCGAGCACATGACCGCCGCGGGGAGGCTGGCCGGGTCCACACCTTTTGATCTAAGCAATCCCTGAAGCAGCAGGTTGTGTTCGTCCGCCGTGCGCCGGACGTCGGTCGCGAACCGCCACGTCGCGACCAGGCGGTCGCCTTCGAAGACGCCCAGTGTCACGTTGGAGTTGCCGACGTCGACGGCGAGGAGGTTTGCCACGATGAGGCGATGATATCAGTGGATGACCGTTAAACCCGCCGTCATTCAGAAAGTTGTCTGAGCGCCTGTGGCAGCGTCTCCAGCAGATCCCCGGCCACCATCGCGACCTCTCCGAACGATCGTCTGGCCAACTCACCGGCAAGACCGTGGGCATATACGCCGAGCATCGCCGCTTCGAACGGGTCCATATGCTGAGTCAAGAATCCGGCGATCATTCCCGCGAGCACGTCGCCCGTGCCGCCGGTCGCCATGCCCGGGTTGACCCATGGGCTGATCGCCGTCCGCCCGTCGGGATGCGCCACGACGGTGCACGCCCCCTTCAGCACAACGATGTGGCCCCAGAGTTCGGCGGCGGCCTGCGCGCTGTGCACGCGATCGCGCTCCACGTCAGGGACCGTCGAGCCGCGCAGGCGCGCCATCTCTCCGGGGTGCGGCGTCAAAATTGCCGGACCGCGCACGCGACCGGGCCAATCGTCGACACCGGCCAGAGCATTCAGGCAATCGGCGTCGAGCACCAGCCGGGGGCCTTCCCGCCTGTCCAGGAGGACGGCGCGGACAAACTCAACGGCGGCCTGCGTCTGGCCGAGGCCGGGCCCGATCAACATCCCGGTCGCCACCCGCGAGGCGTCCGTGACCTGTACGGCGGCGAATCCAGAGTCGATAGCGTTTCGCCCGCGTTCCACGAGCGGGATGAATGTGGCTTCCGACAGGCGTGAGGCGATGAGGGGGTAGATCGTGTCCGGCAGCGCGAGTGTTACGAGCCCGGCGCCGGCGCGCCCCGCCGCGGCCCCGGCGAGATACGCGGCGCCGACGTAGCTTTCCGAACCAGCAACTATCAACGCCCGCCCGTAGGTCCCTTTATTTGAGCGCGGCGGGCGCGCCGGCAAGACAGCGGCCACCGAGGCGGAACTCATCAGCTCGGTCGTTATCCGTTCGTCCAATCCGTCAGGGATGCCGATATCCAGGCATCTCCACGGTGTGCCCGTCGGGTCGAGAAAAAACCCGATCTTGGGCCGCCCCAGCACGAGAATCTCGCTGGCGCTGAGGCCGTTGGGGTCCATATGACCCGTGTCCGCAGCAAACCCGGTCGGGATGTCTACGGCAACGATCGGAGCCCGCGAGTTCTCCCGGACGACGGCGAGCAGGTCCGAGAGCGGGGCTTCGATCGGGCGCACGCGTCCCGTACCCAGGACGGCGTCGATGATTACGCTCGCGCCTCTGGACTTTGACGCCAGTTTTGAGCGGCCGGAGTCCTCAAACGCGTGGATAATCTCGACCCCCGCAGCGACGGCGAGATCGCGTTTTTCGTCTAACGCGGGCCGGGTCGTGAGCAGGTACGCGGAAACGGGTACGCCACGTGCCGCCAGGTGCCGCGCCGCGACGAGGCCATCGCTTCCGTTGTGTCCCGGGCCGACGAGCACGAGCGCCGATCCGCTCGTGGGGGCGGGCAGCCGATCTCGTAGCGCTTCAGCGATGGCGGCGCCGGCGTTTTCCATCAGGGTGTCCAGCGATGTGCCGGCCCGAACGGACGCCTGTTCAAGCTCCCGCATCTGACGAACGGTGACTATCTTCACGGGAGCATCGGCCTTCCATCCGTTTCGGCGACCACACTCGCGACCGCAAAATCCCGGGAGTGCGAAAGGCTGATGGCTATACGAACGATGCCCATCTTTTCAGCGCGCGCCTTTGCACGATCGTGCAGAACGATCTCGGGCGCTCGCCCACGTCGTCGCTGCACTTCGATATCGCGCCAGCTCACCCCGCGCACACCGGTGCCGAGCGCCTTCATCACCGCCTCTTTGGCGGCAAATCGGCTCGCAAGTTGCGGCGCCCGTCCCCGGCAGTAGGCTTGTTCTCCCGGCGTGTAAATCTTCTCCAGGAATCTCTCCGGGTACCGCGAGAATGTGCGGCCGATGCGTTCGATCTCGATGATGTCAACGCCGACGTACAAGCTGATTCCCTTCAATCGGCTCCGTCATTGGAAGGCGGTTTGCCGTCCGGGCCGGTGTTTTTCAGGGCAATTCGTATCCCAGTTACCGGCTGCGACTGGCATCGCCGGGGGTTCGGTCTTTACGACGACGAGACCACCGGCGGATTATAGGTGGCGCGCATGGCGAGTTCCGGGGAGTTGGCGCGTATCAGGGGATGTGCCTAGCCGTAGCGGTCGATCGCGGTGCTAACCTGCGAGGCCGCGGATTGCGTCGTTCGGGCACACAATTTCGGGCGATAGACCGTAACAAAAATCTGAGACTCGCCTGCAACGGAGGCTTCCCATTCCCGCAAAGCGAATCGACGGCAAGGCTGTGGCCGAAAAGGTCCGCGCAGAGGTCGCGAGTGAAGTCAAGGACTGGATCGCATCCGGCCATGCGCAACCGGGACTGGCGGTCGTGTTGGTCGGAGACGACCCCGCGTCGGCGACCTACGTCCGGGGCAAGGAGCGGGCATCCCTGGAGGTGGGCATGCGGTCCCTGACGCGGCGTTTGCCGGCCGATGTGACCCAGGACCAGCTACTGACGGTAATTGGAGAGCTGAACGCGGACGAAGAGATCGATGGCTTCCTCGTGCAACTTCCGCTCCCCGATCACGTAGACGACGACACGGTTCTCCACGCCATTGATCCGGGGAAAGACGTCGACGGCATACATCCGTTCAACCTCGGGCTGCTTCTAGGCGGCGCGCCTCAACTCGCTCCGGCGACCCCGAGCGGCATCCTGAGGTTGCTCGCCGAGGAGGGCGTTGAGACCAGGGGAAAACACGTCGTGATCTGCGGACGCAGCAACATCGTCGGCCGTCCGCTCGCCGGCCTCCTGCTCGGGCGCGGAGATGGCGGCGACGCCACGGTAACCGTGTGCCACTCCCGGACCCGGGACCTCGCCCTTCACACGAGGCAGGCTGACATCCTGGTCGCCGCGATGGGTGTGCCGGGATTGATCACCAGAGAGATGGTCAAACCCGGCGCTGTCGTGATTGATGTCGGGACGGTCCGTGTAGAGGACGCCTCGCGTGAACGGGGCTGGCGGTTGGCGGGCGACGTGGCGTTGGACGTTCGCGAGGTGGCGTCGATGCAGACGCCTGTGCCGGGCGGTGTGGGGCCGATGACCATAGCGATGTTATTGAAAAACGTTATGCAGGCGGCGCGTCTTGCGGCGGCCCGCGCCCGTTGACGGCCAGACCGAATCAAACGTGAGAATGCCCCAAACGGTCGTCACCCGAATGAAGGAACGTTCGTGGTCGTATAGTAAGATAGCCGCCGCCGCTGGCCCATCGATCCAGTGCCGCGACCCGCGGAAACGCATGCCCGTCCACTCGAGTTGAGGGAAGGGGCCGGAATGCATTCCTGACCTGGAGGCTGAACGATCGTTCAAAGCAAGGCTAAGACGCCTTCCCAGTCCAATAAGACCGGGAAGGCCAGGAAGCAGGAACTCGCCGATTTATACCGGCAGATGTACCTGATCCGTCAATTTGAAGAGGTGTGCGGTGAGATGTACACCCGCGGGCAGATCCGCGGGTTTCTTCATCTTTATATCGGTGAAGAGGCGATCGCTGTCGGTGCGATCTCGCAGCTTCAGCCGCACGACTACATTGTCACCCACTACCGGGATCACGGCCACGCGCTAGCGCGAGGCGTAGATCCGAACCGCACCATGGCGGAGCTTTTTGGCCGTATTGGCGGACTGAGCAAGGGCAAGGGTGGGTCGATGCACCTCTTCGACGCCGAGAAGGGCGTCATGGGTGGCCACGCCATCGTCGGCGGGCAGTTTCCGCTCGCTGCTGGACTGGCTTTGAGCCACCAGTACCGCAAGACGGACGGCATCTGCCTGGTGTTTTTCGGCGACGGCTCGACTAACCAGGGCACTTACCACGAGGTGATGAACCTGGCTGCGGTATGGAAGTTGCCGATGCTGTTTTTCCTTGAGAATAACCTGTATGGAATGGGTTCCAGGTTCGATCGCGTCCGCGCCGGTGGCGAGGATTTTTACCCGGGCGCAGCCACGTACGGCATCGAGCACGCGGTAGTCGTCGATGGCATGGATGTGCTGGCAGTGCAGGAGGCGACCAGAGTCGCCGTGGATAGCATCCGGGCCGGCGAGGGCCCGGCGTTTATCGAGGCAAAGACCTTCCGCTTCCAGGGCCACTCGATGGCGGACCCGGTCAAGTACCGGGACAGTGGAGAGACAGCTGCATGGCAGGCGCGCGATCCGATCGTGACGTTCCCGCGGGACCTATTGGCGCAAGAGCTTTTCAGTGAAGGCCAACTGGACGATATCCGGGCCAGTGTGGATGCAGAGGTGGCGGCGGCGGTCAAGTTTGCGGAGGACAGTCCGTTCCCGCCGGATGAAGAACTTTTCACGGACATTTACGCTTAAAAACGCCTGGAGGGCCGGGCGACCAGAGCGGAGCTTCTATCGGAAACCCGGGACGGCGGGATTGATGTATGGCTGAGATCACGTTCAGACAGGCACTCCAGCGTGGGTTGCGGGAGGCGCTTGACGCCGATCCCGATGTTTTTCTTATGGGGGAGGACATCGGGAAGTACGACGGCGCTTACGCCGTCACGCAGGGCCTACTCGACAAGTACGGGGCGGACCGGATTCGAGATACTCCGATCTCGGAGGCGGCGTTCGTGGGCGCAGGCGTAGGCGCGGCGGTGGCCGGTCTGCGTCCGGTGGTCGAGTTGATGTCGATGAGTTTCTCGCTCGTTGCTGCGGACCAGATCGTCAACATGGCCGCCAAGATCAGGTACATGTCCGGCGGCCAGGTGAAGGTTCCGATGGTGCTCCGGGCGCCGACGGGCGGCGGGGTTCAACTGGCGGCCACGCACTCCCAGTCTTTTGAAAACTGGTTCGCCTCAACTCCGGGCCTGAAGGTCGTTACTCCGTCCACGCCGTACGACGCGCTCGGCATGCTCCGCTCCGCCATAGAGGACGACAATCCCGTGATTTTCGCGGAGAACGCCCTGCTTTATGGGACGCGTGGCGAGGTTCCCGACGACGAATACCGGGTGCCGATCGGCGTCGCAGACGTGAAACGTGCAGGGACAGACATCACCCTGATCGGTTGGGCCCACGGCATAGTGACACTACTCGATGCCGCGGAGAAACTGTCCGAGACCGGGGTCAGCGCGGAGGTCGTAGACCTGCGTACGCTTCGCCCGCTTGATATGGATACGGTCGTCGCATCCGTCCAGAGAACCGGCAGGGCGCTGGTGCTGGACGAGAATTGGCGCACCGCAGGTCTGGGCGCTGAGTTGGCCGCCGAGATCGGCTATCGATGCTCCGACATCATGGACGGACCGGTCGCTCGCGTAGGCGGCGCTGACGTCCCTTCACCGTACAGCCGTCCGCTTGAGCAGCTCGCCATCCCACAGACACAGTGGGTGATCGACGAAATCGAAAAAACGTACGGCCTTTAGGCCGTTGTGACGGGCGGCCAAAGCCGCCGCACTGAACGTTAATATCGGCCCACAGAGGCAAACCCGTAAACGCCGACCCCTGAAAACCGATAAGGAAAGGGTCCCGGATTGATCACCGAAGTCGTAATGCCCGCCATGGGCGCCGATATGACCGAAGGCACTGTAGTCAAATGGCTCAAATCAGAGGGCGATGAAGTCGGCCGCGGGGATATTCTCGCCGAGATCGAGACGGACAAGACGGTCGTCGAGATGGAGGCGTACGGGGCCGGTCTACTACGGAAGATCGTGGTCGGCGAAGGTGTCCGGGTGCCGGTCGGCGACCTGATCGCGTACCTTGGCGATGCCGACGACACTATCCCGGAGACGAACGGCGCTACGCCAGTTGTCGCAACCCCGGCGGCGTCCACGACACCGACGCCGGTCGCGACCGCGCCGGCCGCGGCCGCAAGCGAAGCATTACCGGGCCGTATCAAGGCCTCGCCCGTCGCGCGAAAGATCGCCGCAGAGCGCGGGATAGATCTGGCGACCGTTACCGGCACCGGGCCGGGCGGCCGAGTCACCCGCGCCGATGTCGAGGGGCTCTCGGCGACGCCGCCCGCGGCGTCGCCAGTTTCGGGCGCTGCGGCGCATATACAGGCGGCGCCAGTAGCTCAGGTCACGCTCAGCGGCGAGGACATCCCGCTATCCCCGATGCGGCAGGCTATCGCACGCGTCACCGTCAGGAGCAAGACAGAGAACCCGCACTACTACATCGACCTGTCGATCGACATGACAGAGGCGATGTCGCTTCGACAACGCCTGAACGAGGAGGTCGGCGAGGCCGGGCCTCGGATCAGCGTCAACGACATGATCATCCGTGCGTGCACGAAGGCGATCATCAAGTACCCGAAGCTCAACACCACTTTTGCAGATGACCACCTGATCGGTCACGCCGACATCAACATCGGTATCGCTATCGCTCTCGAGGTCGGGCTGATCGTCCCGTCCATTCTTCGGACGCAAAACATGGGTCTGCTCCAGATCGCCGCCGCCACCAAGGACCTGGCGAATCGGGTGCGCGGGGAAGGCGGCGCGTTGACACTGGAGGAGAACACGGCGGGGACGTTCTCCATCTCCAACATGGGGATGCTCGGCGTCGACAACTTCCAGGCGATCATCGTGCCTCCTCAATCGGCCATCCTGGCAGTGGGCGCCATTTCGGCACAGCCGGTCGTGCGTGACGGCGAGATCGTCATACGCCAGATCATGAAAGCGAGCCTGTCGGCCGACCACCGTGTGACGGACGGGGCTGAAGGCGGGACGTTCCTCGGCGAGATCCGCCGCTTGCTGGAGAACCCGGTTAGTTTGTTGGTATGACCCAGCCCTGAAGTCCCGGAAGCAGAGGCCGCCGCGACGGCGGGTCTTTTCGCGAGCCTGCCCAACTGACAACTGAGGCTATTTCGCGGACCGGGCTAACTCTAGAATGAGTTCGTGTACTACGAAGAGCCGTTTTCGACCGACGAACGCGCCGTTTTGGGGCGCTTTTTCACGAACACGGATCGACCTGTCTTCGGCCTCGTAAACCTCCCGGAAGTCGTCAAGGGCGCGCTTTTCGCGCGCTACTCTAGGACGCACAAGTCGCTGCGCCGTCTATTCCTCGACGAGTTTTACGACAAGCCCGAACTCGGTGTCGGTGCGATCGCTGCTGCCATTGACGAAGACGATCCGCTGGTCGGCTCCCGGCACGCCGAGAGGTTGTACGACCGGGTATTTGGTGAGTACGGAGACGACTCCGTGACGCAACTGGGCGGCGCCCATCTAGCCTGCGAACAGTCATCAAATCTGCTGACCAAGGTGCTTGAGTGGGGCAGGCTGGCGGCCTATCTGGAGCAAAGCACCCGCTACATCTACTACGACCGCCCGCTGGGTGAGCAGTACCGATATAACGTGCCGCCGGAGGTCAGAGGATCGCCCCTGGCTGAAGAGTATCGGGCGACGATGGACGCGTTGTTCGATCTGTATTCGTCCCTCGTCGGTGAGTTGCGGAACTATTACGAGAAGCAGTTCCCGAGACCCGAGGGCACGACCACCCGGGCCTACAACGCGACGATCCGTGCGAAGGCCTGCGATGCGGCGCGTGGTTTGCTGCCAGCCGCGACGACCTCGAACGTCGGCATCTTCGGCACCGGACAGGCGTACGAAGCGTTGCTCATCCGCATGCAGGCGCATCCATTGGCGGAAGCGCGTGAGTACGGAGTGATGATACTTGCCGAGCTTCGGCAAATGATCCCGTCGTTTGTGAAACGGGTCGATCTGCCCGACCGGGGCGGCGCATGGAGCGGCTACTTCTCCGATGTCGCCGGTCGCATGGGAGAGATCGCGAGCGGCATAAAGGCCGATGCGTCCGATCGGCCCGAAGTGACGCTCGTGGACTGGGACCCGGACGCCGAGATCAAGGTGGCCGCCGCCGCCCTGTACGCGTACTCGGAGCTTTCTGACGATCAGCTACTCGAGGCGGCGCGACGCATGGACCCGGGGGAGCGCGCCGGTGTGATTCGTGCCTACGCGGGGGACCGCCTCAATCGCCGGCACAAGCCCGGCCGCGGGATGGAGCGCGTCAGTTACAGGTTCGACGTGAAGTGTGACTTCGGTAGTTTTCGGGACCTTCAGCGACACCGGATGTTGACACTGGAATGGCAACGCCTTGGCCCGAGCCACGGTTACGCCACGCCGGACGTTGTGTCCGAGATCGGCCGCGAGCCGGAATGGGATGTTGCGATGGGGAGGGCGGCCGAATTACACGGGAAACTTGCGGACGCGTTCGGTTCCGATGTCGCCCAGTACGCCGTCCCGTTTGGGTACCGGATCCGGTTCGTCATGCAGATGAACGCCCGCGAAGCGTTCCACATGCTCGAACTCCGGACGGCGCCGGCGGGACACGCAGACTACCGCCGCGTTTGCCAGGAGATGCACCGCTTGATTGCTGATAAAGCAGGTCACCGGGCGATCGCCGATGCGATGAAGTTTGTCGATTACGACGAGTACGATCTCGGACGCATCGATGGGGAGCGCCGGACCGACGAGCGCAACGAGGGCGGGGAGTAGGGGCCGCCGGATCGCCTGCCCAACCGCTCCAGAACGCCATCTCAGTTCAGGAGGAGGCCACCTGTAACCTCCATCCCGCGCCAGGAAGGCTCGGGATGCGTGGAGTGGATTCCGTTCGTGCTGTCGATATGATTGCCGCGACCCCCTCAGAGCGGCGGCCGGGCGAACACCGCTGCCGATCGTATTGCCTCGTATTCCCACCGGCGAGGACCACCCACAGCGTCCATTCGGAGAATCACATGACGATCAATGAGATCGTAGGGTCTGTCGCGGGACTACGAAGGTTCCCCGTGAAATCCATGAGGGGCGAACAGCCCCAGGAGATGGAGTTGACAGAACACGGGGTCCTTGGTGACCGCGCATATGCGCTAATCGACGATGACACGGGCAAAGTTGTAAGTGCGAAGAGCGTGAGGCTTTACCCGGACCTGTTCGAGTTCAGCGCTGCGTTCATCGAGGCGCCACGTCGGGACGGGAGCATTCCGGAGGTGGTGATTACTCTGCCCGATGGGACGTCGGTACGCAGCGACTCCGGTGATGTCGACCGCGTGCTGTCAGCACACTTCAAACGAAACGTCAGGCTAGGACGGGTCGCGCCAGACGATTTCACGATCGACCAGTACCACCCCGATGTCGAGGGTGCAGACCCTGGAGGCAATTGGGACAAATTTGTCGCACAGCCGCTAGGCTCGGCCCTGTTCGCCGCGATCGGAGCAGATTCGCCCGTGCCGGTCGGGTCCTTCCTCGATGTGTTTCCAATGTCGGTGCTCACCACGTCTACGCTCGCGCGACTGAATGAACTGGAGCCGGGGAGCCGATTTGACGAACGACGGTTCCGCATGAACGTCATTGTCGAGACCGAACGACCTAGATTCGTCGAAAACGACTGGGTGGGCCATGACCTCTCCTTCGGGGATGCGGCACGGCTCAACGTGACGCTGCCCGATCCCCGTTGCGTGATGACGACCCTCGCTCAAGAAGATTTGCCCAGGGACACAGATGTTCTTCGCGCGATCGTTCGCCATAACAGGCTGCAGGTCGGTGATCTGGGTCAGTTCCCCTGTGTGGGCGTGTACGCCGTGGTTGGAGCGCGTGGGCCCGTGCGGATCGGTGACCCCGTCGCGCTCGATTGACCCTCAGGGGTCGAAATAAGGCTGGAAGGTGGTTGGTATAAATTAGAGCGCCACCTGTAACCACCCCCGGCACCCCCTCCAACGTCAGGATGTGGGGTGAACCGCGGCGAACTGGGCGGTTTGCAAACATTGCCACAGCTGCAGGACGACACGGGAAGTTCATCGCTGTCGCCAGGCACAGTCGTCCGACCGCCGAACGGCGCAGCGACCGCCCGCTTAAGATCCGATCTCGTCGGTCGGCGTCAGCCCAAGGGTTGAGGTCATGATCCGGTTCATGCGGGTGCCGCTGAGGAAGCCTTCACGCGCCACCCTGTTGCCCGCGGCGTCGTAAAAGATCGTTTGCGGAAGCCCGACGATGCTGAAATCGCGCGTCGGATCGCCGTCCGGGTAAGCCGTCGGGTAGCTGATGCCAAGCTCCTGAAGAAGCGACTCGGCGTCAGATCTCGTCCCTAACCCCGTAAAAGGCCCAACGTCCAGACCGAGGAATATCGCCTGATCGCCGAAATCGTTAAACGCGGCCTGGAAATCGGGCATCTCGGCCCGGCATGGGGGGCAGGTCCCGCCCCAGAAGTTGAGAACCACCGGTTTCCCCTGGGCCAGGATGTCGGCGGCAAATTCCCCGCTGCGTTCGGAGATCCCGAGTGTGTCGGTCGGCCCATATGCCGTAAACCCGAAGTCCTCCTCGGTGGCGACTGACTGGACGAGTCCGAAAATGACCAGGGCGGCGATTACCGATCCAACGCCGCCTCCGATGACCCAGCCGCGGTACTTCTGGATGATGTTTGGTGTCGCCGCTGACTGAGCGTCCTGTCGCCGGTCGCGGCGGCGCTGTCGTTGTTCTCGTCTGGGCAATATCGTCTCCGCATACTGGTGGGCAAATCCGGATCTGACTGACCGTGCCTTTATGTCACGGTCAGTCAGATGCCGATATGACGGAATCGGTGCTATCCCGGCTCATCAACCAGGCCGGGACCATCCCCGCGATCGCCACGATCGCCGCCACGAAGAAGAAGCCGCGGAACACTGTCAGTCCGTCCAGCACGATCTCTTCCGCGCCAGCCACTGAGATGGGCGCGTCCCCCGCGAGGCTCTCAAATCTGGCGGCGCCCCAGGCCGTCATCGCAGCCAACCCGACCGTCATGCCAACCATCCGGGATACGGTGATCAGGGCGGATGCGGTTCCCCGCTCCCCCGCCTGCGCATTCAGCATCCCGGACGCATGGATCGGCGCGATCAAAAGGCCGAAACCGAAGCCCGCCACCGCCAGATGTGTCGTCATAGCCGGATCGGAGATGTCCAGGTTCCAGCGAGACATTGCGGCCAGGCCGACGGCCGCCAGCGCGAGGCCGGCCAGGGACGGCCACCGGGCGCCCTGTTTCTGAACCCAGTACCCACCCGCGATCGCTCCGAACGGGATCGCCACGGTCATCCTTAGCAACATCAAACCGCCGTCGAGAGGCGACAAACCGAGGGCGGTGTTGGCCATCAACGGAACGGTCACCATCGCTGTGATAAGCGAAGCCCCGACCGAAAGGTGGGTCAGGTTTGACGCCGTGAACTTCAACGTTTTGAGCAGCCGAACCGGGAGCAGAGGATCGCTCGCCCTGCGATGCCACCATATCGTTGCGAGAAGAGCGGCGATCGCGCCGATGACCAGGATCGTGAATACCAGGTCAAGGTCCGCCGTACGTGAGAGGGCGGCGGTGAGCAGCGCCAGGGCCGCGATAAATAGCGCTCCGCCGAGGTAATCGATCCTGACCGGGTTCCTGACGCCGGCGGGAGAAAACGCCAGCCCCGCGATCACGGCGAGGCCGAGCGGGATGTTGATCCAGAACAGCCACTCCCATGAGCTCACGTTCGTAATCAAACCGGCCCACAGCGGACCAATCACGCCCCCGGCCTCAGCGCTGGCCCCTATCAAGGCGAACGCGATGGCGTGCCTCGCTCTGGGCAACACATCTCCGACGGAAGCGATGGCCACCGGGATCATTGCGCCCCCACCGACGGCCTGGAATACACGTGCCCCAATCATCCAGTTCAGGTCGGGTTGGTCCCTGCCGACGAGCCTGGGCAGGTCCGGGCTTACGGCGACGAGCGCCGAGCCAAGCATGAATATGAGAAGCGCTCCGACGAACACGGCCCGGTGGCCGAACCTGTCCGACACGCGGCCCATGATCGGCATCGCCGCCGTGTAGCCGATCAGGTACCCGGTGACGGTCCATGAGGCGCGGTTCAGCTCACCCGGGCCGATCCGGAAATCCGGCAACAGCTCGGGCAGGACGACGACGATCGAGGTCTGGTCGTCTGCGGCGATGAACACCCCCGCGCACACGGGGAGGATAACGGCGTAAACGCGGAGGTCTTTTAACCAGTTGATCAATCGATCTGGTCCGACCTAAATCGGCGGTTCGATGGCGATGTCTGAATCGAACTCGAACAACCGGACCGTACGTATCAGATCGCTGGATTCGTTTACGGTCGCCCGACCCGTGACTCGCGCCTCGACCGGCAGAAAAGTCGTCGCGTCCACACTCACGCGTACTTTGAGCGCTGGCGCGGCTTCGTCGACGCCTCCGGTAAGCGAACTGAGGGCGGCGGCCGGCAGATTGCCGTCGATAAGGTAACCAACCGGCTGAGTGGTATATCCGAACCCCATCACCGGGTCGCTCACCTGTTCGAGGATGCTGGACACGAGCAGGGCGGGGTTGAAGTTCCCGAACGGGCTCGCGTCCGGTCCGAGCAACTGCCACTGGCGGGTGATCGGGTGCGTCATGTAGGCATCCTGATCGATCACGACGACCTCGGTGTTCACGAAGAACCCCGCCACAAGCGTGTCGGCGGCCAATGTGTAGCTGTCCGGGGCCAGCGCCGTGCCAGACGCCTGCTGGACCTGGATCCCGTTCGTGAGGATCGTATTGCCCCCGTCGTGGGAGAGGGCGAAACGGAACGAGGTAACGTTTGCCAGAGCCTCAGACGACCGGGAAACGACCTCGAGCGACGACAGTGGCGTCAGTATTGGAGCCGGTTCCGCCGGATCGCTCGACGAGCATCCGACGGTCAATCCGATGAGCAGCATCGCCCCGACGCCAAACGACCGTAACAAGACTGCGCGCACTCCTCGGCTCGGAACGGCTCGTTTACGGGTCTGAACAATCACGCATGAAGCCGCAGGTGGGGCATCGCAGCTTGCAGTGCAGGTCCAGCATCGTGGCGCCGCATCGATCACAAGTGTAGACCGGTGAAGAGGCGGTCGGTGGGGCAGGGTTGCTGGTCTTGATCGAAGTGATTTCGGAGTCTTCAGAGTGGGTTCCAACAGTGTTCGGAGTATAGCCCCGCACGTTAACGCGACGGGGAAATAGTCGTGCCGGCCCAAAACCAGACTTACGCGTAGATCGTATTTTTGGATGCAGGGAACTGCGGGTGGATCGATCGGCGCGTCCGGTGTTTTCGCACGAATCTGACTGGCTGTTTCGGCTGGATTCAGTCCTTCTCGCACTCGGCGTGCCCGCCATTTCGACCGCGTTACTTGGCGCGCACAGATCGAAGTGGAAGATGATGCGAACACTCAGGCGACGGAACCGCGGTCGCCAGGATGGTCGTATTCGATCCAACCATAGGCGGGGGCGTGTGACAGACGTAACTGGTCAAAACCATCCCGGTCTATTTCTTTTCGTTGGGTTGGCGATTTTCGCCGTTGTCGGCATCTCCTGCGTGAGGTCGGCCGACGAAGCTACTTCTGGCCCGGATTTTCTTGCTGGCCTGGTCGGAACTTCGGTTTCGATTACACCCGTCGATCTGGATGCCGACGAGGCTAGAAACGACGCTATCAATGACGCGATCCGCGTTGCGACCGTTGGATGCCCCGGGTCGTCGGGTTCCATGTCCGGTCCCCCGACCCGGATTCTGATGGCCGTGACAACGCTCGCGATGGCCGGGCCGTTCATTCATCCCGGCGCCAGTTTTGATGACTTTCCACAGGTGGGTCCGGGCGGTGGTGGAGGCGGTCAGGTGTCGGTGTGGGTCGTGGCAATCGAGGGGCGCAGCACAACACGCATCGGCACCCCTGCGGCCACCGACGACGCTCCAGGCGAGCGGTCCGGCACTCGTGCGTTCTTGTTTGTGCTTGAGCCCTGGAATCCGACGATCACTGGATGTGTAGTTCGCGAGGCGCCGATGGATACGTCTTTCTGGAGCATGGCTTCTGGCGGTTTCGATTTCGATGTCCTTCTTGATTCAGAGTGAGGGTCTCAGAAGGTTCGTAAATTTGCGGCCTGCCCGATCCTTCGCGTCCCTCTTTATCGTCCTCTCCTGGACGATAGTCGCCGCATGTTCGAGCGGAGACGATATCGGTCTTGGGCGAGACGGCGCTCTCAACCGCAGCCATCAATTTTCCGATGCCAATTTCAGCATCGTCCTCCCGTCTGGATGGCGGATCGCCGAGAACTGGAACGATCTGCGCGGCGGCGGGGACATCGTCACCGGCTTTATCGGCGGTCCGGACAATCAGCAGATTTACTACTCCCTGTTCGGCGATAGCTTCGACTCAGCCGAACTCCTCGAATCCTTGCCTCCGCATCCTTCCGCAACGGACGCCGTCAAGGCAGGCTTCTACTTGCCCATTGAGGCGTCCGTCGTTTCTGAAGAGGTGATCGCGGGTGTGGCCGTCCGCTTTTCCAGACCTGCGCCGGATCTGGAGGCGCGTTATGCAGGAATATTCAGCGCCTACTTTGAGACCATCCCGGACGCGCCGGCCGGCGCCGCCGGGGTCGGGCTCGTCTTCCGGGCATTGGGTCACCAGGTTAAGAACGACGACGCAGCCACCGAGATCCTGCGGTCCGTTCGATGGGCGGTCCTGCCGGCAAAACCTCCGAGTTCGATCGCGGTAACGCCGGGAATGGACTGGATTACACAGATCATCGAGCCCCCGGGGGCTCGCGGCCCGGTTTTCACCGTCATGACACCGCCGGATTGGGCGTTAATTGGACGAGGCGGAACCGACGCATTGCATGGCGATTTCAACGCGCCGGGCTTCAACGTGGCCTTTGAGGTCGGGAACCTGGGGACCTCCGGCATCGTGCCATATGATGTCGCGACAAAGCCTGAGACATACGACGACCACCTGTTCTGGGAGGAAGAGATCAACGGCGTGATGACGATGTTCCATCGGCCGTCGCCGGGCGTGCCCGTCGCACGTGGCTGGACCGGCGCATTCTTTCCGGTGATACCGGGAGCCGAAGACAAAAGGTTGCCGAATTCAAACCGTGAGGATCGTGGACTCGGCATATGGGTCGAGGGACTGACCTTTGATCGGCAGGAGACGATGCTCGCGGTCGTCCGCACGATTCGGCACGTGGAGTGAACGTCGCGCTCCGATCATGGGTTCGTCAGTTATCGACGACCAATCACAGGACGCGTGAAACATCCGAGTGATGCCCGGGAACGGTGTTGACCTGGTCAGGACCGCCCGAGATTACTTGCTCGTACCGATCAAGACCACGAAGTCCGACGGGGTTTCGGAGCCACCCGTCGGCTCGACCGTTACCAATGCGCCGATGTACTCGGTGGCGTCACCGATCAGGTGGAGATCGACCACCGCGTAACCGTTGCGATCCACGGTGAAGGTGCTGCCGGGCACTTGGCGACCCTCATACTTGAGCCAGACCTGGTATTCGGTGCCAGCGGGCGCCGGAGCCAGACCGTTCACCATCAGGAGAGCGCGGTCGCCGGATGAGTGCGTGATCAGCATGCCCTGCGGCGCCTGAGGCTGCAATCCGCCGGAGAAGAAGGACGGCGTGAGCCAGTCGCCGGAGGACGTGACGTACTGAAGCCAACGAAGGTCGTTGACCTGCTGCTCCAGCGTATCGGCAGACTCTTGCAGGATTGAAACCTGCTGGACTTCGTCGAGCGACCTTTCCGAATTCCGCTCGATCGCGCCGACCGACGCCGACACGGTCGCGACGCTGCGCTCTTGAGCGACGACCTGCTCGGAAAGCTCGTCGATCCGGTCGTTCAGTCTGACGTTGATGATGGCGCCGACCGCGACCACGCTGACGAAAGCCGCTGCGATACCCGTCGAAATGGTCCAGGCCAGCCGTGGACTTGCATACCACGGCCTGTGGACCGGCGATGCCATCGCAAACTCGGCGACCGGCGTCGGATTTTCTCCGATATCACCCGGCGCTGGGCTGCCAAACAGCTCTTCGGCCGTGACAGCGGCTCGAGCCTGTGCCGATATCGGAGACGGCTCGCGCTCAATAGCGGTCCTGATGCGATCCCGTAGTTCTTCAGGGGGCGACACTGGAGGCACGGCGAACGCCAGGTTGCCGGCGCCCTCCATGAGTTCTTCGAGTTCGGTCGTGCAGTCATCGCACTCCGTTAAATGCTCATCCACCAGGCGGCGGGCGTCCTCGTCTAGCGCGTCAAGCGCGTAGCCCGGGAGATCGGAGAATATGGTTTCGTGACTTCTTGGATCGTTCATTGTTCGGGCACCCTGAGCTTCGTGGTGAGTGCCGTGCGTAATTTTTTCAGTCCCAGGCGCATCCGTGTTTTTACGGTGCCCAACGGTTGGTCGAGTTTGTCGGCGATCTCTGCCTGCGTGAGACCGCCGAAATACGACAGTTCGATGACGGCGCGTTGCGGCTCAGGAAGTTGCATCAGCGCTTCCCGCACTGTCGCGTACTCGGAGTTGGCGACCGCGGCATCGGCCGGCAAAACCTCGGGCGACTCCAAGTTTATGTAATCGTCGACGTTCTCGTTGCTTCGCTGGCGGCCGCGTGTACGTTTCCGCAGTTCGTCGATCGCCCGATGGTGGGCGATGCCGAAAAGCCAGGTCGTGAACTTGCCGCGTCCGGGTTTGTAGCTCCCGGCGCGTCGCCATACGTTCAGGAAGACGTCCTGCGTTACTTCTTCGGATGCGCCCTGGTCGGACAGCATCCGATAAGAGAGTGAGAAGACTCTCGTACTGTAGCGTTGGTACAGGCACTCTAGCGCAAGCCTATCGGCGTCGACGATATGGGCGAGCAGCGCCTCGTCCGTGAATTCCGTATATTCCAAGCGGGCCACCTCGTGCAGCGGTCTGGTCCGCGGGGACATTCGCCTGGTCCGAGTACGCGCTGTAGCCGGTCCGTCGTGATGTCCACCACATGTGGATACGGCTGTGCAGTCGTGCCCGGATTCACCCGGATCCGGTCCCTGCGCTATTCCCCGGCATCCAAAGCCGAAGAAGCTACTACTGGTTGCGCGGAGATTCTCCGATCGGACCGCCAGCGCCTGCGGCGTCCGCCCCGGCGTCCGGATCTCTCTCCGTCACTATGCGACTCTGTAGCTCCGACAACGCAGCGCGGGCGGATTCAACGTTGTGGCCGCGTGGCGCACGCTCCAGATAGGTCGACAAAGTCTCGGCGGCAGCGTTAAACCGGCCGAGTTCAGTTTGGATGCGGGCGAGGTCGGCGAGGTTATGCCAGGAAGCCGGCTCCACAATTCGCATGCCTTCCGCGACTCTGAGGGCACGACCGTAGTCCTCAGTATTTAGGTAAATCTTCTTAAGATTGTTGAGCATGCGACGCAGCATCGGGCGTTTGCCCACCGGTCGCATGAACGGGGCGGCCTCTTCCACCGACATGCGCTCAGACCTTCGACCGGGTCTGCCGACCGCAGCCTGAACGACATCGATGCATTCACGCCGGCTCAACAATCCGCCACCGTCGAACGGATCGACAAAGATGGATTCAATCCCCTGACCGGCACGCACTATGAAGTGGCCGGGGAGTCCCACGCCGTCGAAGCGGTAGCCGGCGCGACGACCGATCTCGATGTACAGGACGGAAAGCGTTATCGGATTACCGAACCCGCGGTCTAGCACATCCGGGATGTAACTGTTGCGCGGGTCGTAGTAGTGTTTTCTATCGCCTCGAAGGCCGAGATCGACGAACAGGACGTCGTTCAGAGCATGTACCGCGTCATACAGCCCGTGCCGTCGCGGGAGGCGCTCTCGGACTCGTTCAGCGAGCAAAACCACCCGTCCGCGCTCGCCGACGAGGTCCATATCGGGATACTCCCCGGCCGCGATCAGAAGCGATGCGGAGAGGAGATCGATCTGGGACGCGGGCACCGACACCGTGCGCCGGAACGCCTCGTGCGCGTTTTCAAGGGTGCTACCCAACCAGATCAGCGCTCACAATCGTGTCCGGGGGCATAGGGTCGGCGATGTCGATACTCCATCGGGGCGGCTTTGCGTGCTCAGAAACCGTTGCGTGCCGTCCTAGAGGTCGGCGGCTACGTCGATGCGCGCCAGTGGGCGCGGCGACCCCGATTCTAATCACGCCCACGGCGCTCCGCAAACCTGAACAACTCGGGAGGCCGATCGGACGCCCGAGTTTCTTGACACAGCGCGACGCTGAACCCGCACTCCACTCAAGAACCGTGCATGCGGTCCGCCCCCCTTATCGATCGGTCGCGGCGGTCGCCCGTCCCCGTGATGAGGATGATGATCCGGTCGGGGAGGGCGCTTCAGAATGCCGCCGATCCCGGGAGCTTAACCCTGGAACTTAATCACGGAAGCCGTCGCATGAAGAAGAACGGTGGGATTGGGTCGGTCCGGTTGGGCCTTAAGCGGTCGGCAAGAGCGTGATGGCCTTCGGAGGGATGACAATGCACACGTCTTGTCCCGCTTTCACGTCCGAGCGAGGGTCCGCCGACGAGACGATTGACACCAACTCATCGTTCCCAACTGTGACGTGGATTTCGGCTTCTCCACCCCGAAATTTCCGCTCTCGTACAACCCCGTTCAACACGATCACATCCGCCGAGGGGTCGTCGTGAATTGGCTCGACGAAAAGCTGTCTCTCATCGATTAGTACGAGGACTTCATCTCCGACCGACATCTCCGCAGGCGCCGGGCCGCCCACGGTCAACGTGCCGACAGAAGTCGCAATCTCGACATCTTCGGAGGCCCCTACGATCGTCCCGGCGATGATGTTCCTGATGCCCAGGGAACGGGCCACGAGTTCAGTCGCGGGAGCCCGGAAAAGCGTTTCGGGCGGACCTGCCTGCACGACCGATCCGCGTTTCATGAAAACGATTGTGTCCGCGATGGCAAACGCTTCGTCTTTGTCGTGAGTCACATATATCGAAGTCACGCCGACCTCTTTCAAGATCGCACGGACTTGAATCTGGAGCGCCTCTCGCAGAACCCGATCGAGCGATGCGAGGGGCTCGTCCAGCATCAGTAACTTGGGCGCCGGCGCGAGAGACCGTGCCAGAGCAACGCGTTGACGTTCCCCGCCGGAAAGTTCATGGACCTTTCGATCCCCGTAGTTGACGAGATCGACGAGCTCCAGCATTTCGTCGACTCGTCTGCGAACCGCCCCGCTCGACAGTCCCTGCATCCTTAGCCCAAACCCGACGTTCCCATACACGTTCATGTGCGGGAAGAGGGCCAGGTCCTGGAACATGAGCCCGAACCCTCGCGAGTGAGGCGCCACGCTGTGCAAGTTCGCGCCGTCGAACGAGATGGTCCCTGAGTCCAGCGTCTCCAGACCCGCGATGAGCCGGAGGAGCGTGGTCTTGCCGCACCCGCTTGGGCCTAGCAGGCAAACCAGTTCACCGCGCTCCGCATTCAACGTGACGTCGCTAATAACGGGTACCGCGCCGTAGGAATTGAATGCCCTGTTTACCTCAAGCAACGGCATCAGAATCCGCCAACGTCCCGGTAGCGGAACCGCTCGATCGCCACGAAGCCCAACGCGACAACAGCCATAAGGAGCGTGCTCATGGCGAGCGCTTGCCCCAGGTTCGCCTCGCCCGGCTGGCCAAGCAATCGGAATATCGCAACTGGGATCGTTGTGAATTCGGCTCGCACCAGCAAAAGCGAGGCGCCGAACTCCCCCATGGAGACGGCGAAGGCGAACGTGGCGCCAACGAGAAGTGCGCGGGCGATTATCGGGATCTCGATGTGAATGAAGACGCGAAACGGAGACGCGCCCAGCACCGCGGCTGATTCTTTCAGGTGCGGAGGCATGCCCCGGAGCACAGGTAGCAGGGTCCGGATGACGAACGGGTATGCGATGAGCGAATGAGCGATTACGAGTATGAGCCAGGAGCCCCGCAGGTCTATCGGAGGGCGATTGAACGCCACCAGGAACCCGAATCCCAGTGTCACGGCGGAGACGACAAGCGGCAGCATGAACAGGGCGTCCAGGATGCTGGAACGCCTGCCGGGCCTAACAATCACGTAGGCGGCGGACGTTCCGACCAGCATGGCGATAGCCGTGGACGCCAGGGCGAACCGCACCGAGTTCCAGACCACCCTCATCGGGGACAGGTAGAAAAATGATCCGCTGTCGTTGGAGAACAGGGAAACGAAGTGGGTGAGCGAGTACCCGCCGCTGGTCGATACCGCCCGCTCGATGAGCGCGAGTAGTGGGGAGAGGACGACGAGCAGACCGGCGACGATGCCGACGACAAGCAGGATGTCCCGGGCGCTCTTCCGACGGCGGGAGACGGATTCGCTTGCCACCAGGGTGATGGGGACCGCGCTCTGCGCCTGAACCCGGGAATAGACGAAAAGGAAGACGTAGGTGAATACAAGCTGGATGATCGCAAGAGCCCCGGCGACCTCCAGCCGGAACAGTTTTACCGTCAGCTCGTAGATCGCCACCTCTACCGTGGCAAACTGCGGCCCGCCGAGGACGAGGACTACGCCGAAAGAAGTGAACGAAAATACGAACACCAGGATGGCGGACGACCACACGGCGGGGAGCAGGAGCGGCAACGTTACGTGGACGAAGGTACGCACACGACCGGCGCCCAACATGGCGGCGCTCTCCCCGAAACGCGGGCTTAGATTGGCCCAGTACGCCGATACGATCCTCACGACGATCGAGTAGTTGTAAAAAGCGTGCGCCAGGAAAATTATCGTCAGTGTGTTCGTGACCCGGAGCTGCGGCGCGTTGGAGCCGAATACGTCCGACAACGCCGTGTTTACGATCCCCTGCGGACCAAGCAAGGCGATGAAGCCCATCGCGACCACGATCGTGGGCATGATGAAGGGAAGGGTCGTTAACGCCTTCAATATCGTCTTGCCCGGGAACTCATGCCGGGCGAACAGGTAGGCGACAGGAAGGCCCAGGACGAGCGTCAAGAGCGTTGAAAGCGTCGCTTGCCAGATCGTGAACCAGATTCGACCCAGGTAGTAGGAGTCGCCCAGCAACTCCTGGAAAGGGTCCAGGCCGAGTGCGCCACCGCCGAAGCTTCGACCCAGGATGGCTACCAGCGGGTACAAAAAAAAGACAGCAAGGAACGCCAGGGGCCCGAGTGTCAATAATCGGCTAGCTGTCATCGGATGACTGTCCCGGCGAGGTTGAAGCGCGCCTGTCCATCTCTAGGAGACTCGCAGACGGTGTCACTCTGGCGTTCACCACCAGGACGGAGCCTGCCGGCGCGACGCCTGAGGACAGAGAACGACCCGTGCCACGAGGGCCGCGACCGGGGTCAAACGCGTCCGCGTAGTTCCCCCGGCCGCGGCCGAAAGCGACATTACCGCAGCACCACCTTGGTCCACGCCTGGATCCACTGTTCCCGCTTCTCGCCTATCTCGTTCGCGCTGATATCGGCCGGCAGCGATGGGACCTCGGCAAACTTGAAGAAGTCAGGCGTACTGGCATTCTGGTTCACGGGGTACACAAACATCTTGTCCGGGAAGTCTTCCTGGAAAGTCGTCCCGAGTGCGAAGTCGATGAACTTTTTGGCAAGGTCCTTGCTGTTCGCGCCCTTGAGAATTCCGATGCCCTCGATCTGGGCGAACGTGGCCTTGTCGATGAGGATGTTGCCCGTCGGCGGGACATCGATCGGGGTCTCTGAGAAGAACACTTCCGCGGCCGGGCTCGTTGCGTAACTGACGACGAGCGGCCTGTCCCCACCGTACTGCGAGAAGTCGGTGTAGTAGGAGTCACTCCACCCGTCCTTGACCAGTAGATCGTTCGCCTTCAGATCGCGCCAGAAATCGAGGTAGTCGTACTCGTCGTCCTCGCCAAAATAAGAGATGGTCGAGATCAGAAATGCCAGACCCGGAGATGACGAGGCGGGATTCTGTACGACCAGCTTTCCTTTCCACTCGGGGGCCGTCAGTTCCTCCAACCTAGCCGGAGGGGTCAGGTCATTTTCGGCGAGGAAATTGACGTCGTAGTTCAGGTTCACGTAACCGTAGTTGATCGGGGTCACGTGCCCGGACTCGTCGAACTTGAACTGCGCGGGAACTTGATCCAACAGTTCCGGCCGGTACGTGTCGAAAATTTCCTGCTCAAGGGCCCGCCCGAGGTAGGTGTTGTCTATCCCGTAAAGCAGGTCCGCGGACGGGTTTCCTTTTTCTAAAATCGCCCGCACCAACGCTTCACCGGCATCGCCAGCTTTTTGAATGACGACCGTGGCATCGTTGGCGTCCTCAAACTCTTGAATCACCGCTTCGCTGATGTCGAAGCTATCGTGGGTCATGATGATGAGTTCGCTGTCCTCATCGCCTCCGCAAGCTACGGCAAATACGAGAACGAGCATTACGGCGGCAACGATTGATGACCTCGACATGAGGGGCCTCCTGACCAAAGTAACGGCCCCTGATTTTGTTCTGAGAACAAAAAAACCGCCCATTCTGGGCGGCAAAGAAAGCTGAAAATCCACTCCCTCCGCTGGCATTACCCAGATCAGGTTAGGGGTCGACAGCTTATGAACTGTCCTCTCAGCCTGGCTTCCCAAGCTCCCCCGGGGCATATTTAGTTTGTGGTAGGTTAGTAATGTGGCGGGGCGGTGTCAATAGGAGGGACTGCGTGGTGGGGCGGGCGCTGTTTAGTGACCGCTCCCCTGGAGTGGCTGGCGAGTGTGGTTGCGGGAAGATATCGAGTCACCCGCGGGCGTAGAGATTCTTCGTCGCGGGCTCAGCATGACAGGACATACTTGATTGCACACAAACCACACTGCAACTACTGCTGTCGAGTCGCCTGGGCGCTCCGGGCGTTCCTGCTCAACGAGCCGGCCGGCCCCGCAATCCCGAGTCGCGCACCCGGTGGACGAGCCCGGTGCCGTAGGTGACGAACAGTTCGTCGTAGCTCGGACCGCCGAACAGGCAATTGGTGGGCGTATCTGACGGCGTCCGATGCGTCTCCAAGACGCGGCCGTTCGTGGAGAACACGTAAATCATGGGTCCTGGGCCGTAGCGTTCGTTGCCCGCGGTGGCGACGATATCGCCGTCCGCGTTCCAGCACATCCCGTCGATTCCTCTGCCCCAACCAAAATCATGCAACACGGACTGCTCGCCGAGCGAACCGTCGCCGTTAATCGGGTAGGAGACGAGCCGGGGATGAGCCCTGTAGCCGTTTGGCGAGTCGGCCAGGAACAACCGATCCTCTGAAGGCGAGATCAAGATTCCGTTTGGCCGTCTCATGTCTTCCGTCACGCGGACCGCGACATAACTCCCGTCTCCCTGCGGATCAGCGCGGTACACCTGCTCGGTCGGGATGCTCGACAGACGGCCACCGTAGTTCGGGTCCGTAAACCAGATCCGTCCACGCACGTCCACGGCGAGGTCGTTGGGCTCGTTAAACGGAAGTCCCTGCCAGTTGTCCACGATGACGCGAGTAGGCTCACCCGCAACGTACTCGGCGATTCTGCGATTCTTCCCCTCGCAAACGAACAGGCGCCCTGTGCGGTCGAACACCATCCCGTTTCCGCCGCCGGTGTACTCACGCCACAGGGAGCTCTCCTCCGTTGCGGGGTCCCATTTCATCACGAGGTCTGCGGCGCAATGCGAGTACAAAAGCCCGGCCCCGTCCCACGCCGGCCCTTCCGTCAGTGAGTCGCGCTGGGCGATCGTCTCGAATGTCCAGTCTTTCATGGGCATTGGCATCGGCGAATCCTCACGGGTAGAGCAGGTGGCCGGTCATGCCGGTGTCCCGGGCGACGAGCAGGTGGCCCTCGATGCTCGTGACGTACAGGTCTTCCCCGACAAATGTGCAGTTTGTAGGGCGCTGGCACGGGGTCGGGTGAGTGGCGACGATCCGGCCGTCAGGTTCGAAGATCGTGATCATCCCGCCCGGGCCGGAGATCTCCCAGCCGGTGCACGCGACGATCAGGCCGTCCGAGGAAAGGGTCATGCCGTCGATGCCGCGATGGGGTCCGAAGTCGTGCAGAAGCGCGTAGTCGCCCAGCGAGCCGTCTTCGTTTACGGGGTAGCCGCGCAGCTGGCGGAAACGACTGGCGCCGTAGTCACTCTCGGCGACGTACAGCGTCCGATAATCGGCGGAGAACAGGAGCCCGTTGGGCATCGTGGAATCGAATGTGCGTTGCACCGCGATGTAGCTGCCGTCGGCTTGAGGATCGGCGGAGATGATCGCCGAGAACGCGATCCCCATTTCGGGGGAAACGTCGCCGATGCGATCCGAAAAATAGATCCGACCCTGTGGGTCGATGGCGAGGTCATTCGGGCTATTAATGCGTTTGCCGCCCAGCCGGTCGACTATCGTCACTCCCGGTTGGCCGTCGTCGTATCGCGCTATCCGCCGGCCTCGCCCCTCGCATGCGAAGAGGCGTCCCTCGCGGTCGAAGTTAAGGCCGTTCGCTGCGTTGGTGCCCGTGCGTTCCGTCACGACGGCGCCCGTTGCAGGGTCGTACGCCAGGACCCGGTTCATGGCGATGTTCGTGAACAGCAGGCGATTGCCGTCCCACGCGGCGCCCTCCGTTATGGAGCCGATCACGGGCAGGGCGTCTTCAAATGTCCAGTCCGGGAGCAATTGGACCTCCGCTACATGAGTCGGGAGCAATACGGGCTGCCCGGATTATCGGGGGCGTGCCGCGATGCCGCAATGCGCATCGGAGGGCGTGACGGGCCGGGATCTGGCGCGGCCGTGGTTAGAATCGGGCGATGGTGAAAGTACGATTGCGTAAGATCGCCAATTACAGTTTGAGCCGGGCGATCGTCTGGTCCTTAGCCATGAACTGGTCGGATTTAATAGCTTTCCCACAGCGCCAGGCCGGTGAAGCCGCCAACGACGCGGCGTATCTTTGCTCTACAACGCCACGAGCAACCATCGCGGTTGAATCTTTGAATCAGGGGAACGTTCAAACATGACCCTCTATCTGACGGAATCCGAAGTCGGTGAACTGCTCACCATGGACCTCGCACTTGAGGCCGTGGAGGAGGTGTTCGAGGCGCGCGGGCGTGGCGAAGTCATCAACCATCCGCGGAGCCGGATCGCCCTTGGTACCGGTAGTTACAACCTGATGGCCGCCGGGTGGCCGGCCAAAGGCATCGTGGGCTCGAAGTCGTATGTTGGCGGCAGCGGCGGGATCGCGTTCCAGGTATTGATCTATGGCGCTTCGGGAGAAGGGCTTCTGGGCATACTGGACGCGAATTTGATGGGGCAGATTCGCACCGGCGCGGCAAGCGGTATCGGGACGCGGCATATGGCCAGATGGTGCGATAACGGCAAGGTCGCAGTGATCGGCTCCGGCTACCAGGCGCGTACCCAGCTTGAGGCCGTGACCAGTGTGCGAGAGCTGGGCGCCGCAGCCGTTTACAGCCGGAACGTCGAGAATCGCGAGTCGTTCGCCACCGTCATGACGGAGAAGTTGGAGATTCCGGTGGCCGCCGCCTCGTCTGTCGAGGAGTGCGTTGAGGGCGCGGACATCATCATCGTGATAACCAATTCCCGGGAGCCTGTGCTGCTCGGCGAGATGGTCAAAGAGGGCGTCCACATAAACGCCGCCGGAGCGAACGGCTGGCAGAGGCGTGAGCTGGATACCCGGGCGGTCGCCAAATGCGACATCATCGCCACGGATGACGTGGATCAGGCGAAGATCGAGTGCGCCGATCTCATGGCGCCGGCCGACGCCGGTCGTATCCGATGGGAACAGGTCGTGAACCTGGGCGAGATCGTCGCCGGTACGCATCCGGGACGGACAGACGCCTCTCAGATAACGCTGTTCGAGTCACAGGGTGTCGCGATGGAGGACATAGCGGTCGGCAAGCGAGTGCTTGACCTGGCGTTGGCGCGCGGGATTGGCACGCAACTGTCTGGCGGGCGGATGGAGGCGGGCAGCCTCTAGGCTTTCGGGCGCGTCCGCGTTCTGTAGTTCCCAGGAGCGCAGCGGAGGATGCCAATCCGCCCATACGATGTCGTCGTGTCTTTCGAGCATCCGTCATTCCCGTTCAGACGGGAATCCAGGAAACGCTCGAATTGGCGATAGCCGGGTCTTTCAGATGGCGTTGTCGCCGCAGATGTCCCGTCCGGTACCGCACGCGGGCTGGATTCCCGACTACTCGGGAATGACGGAGAGCCGGGAAACGCCTCGCCTAATCAGGAAACGTGCGTCGCCGGGAGCGGGGGCACAGGACGTGGAGCCGGACGGTGGAGAGGCGGGTCACCGCCAGCGCCTGTTTTGGGGCGAGGATGGCAGCCTCTAACGCCGCCCCTCATAACGCCGCCCCTCAGCGGCGCCAGTTCTCCTGGTCCGGGATGAGGCCCCGTATGTACGCCACCTGACCGATATGCTGCGAGCACTCGACCGGGATTCGTGCGAGGACCCACATCGCCGTCGGAGCGGGTCGCGGGTGGAACGGATTACGGTCCGGCCATGCGGCCCCCAGATCGGACTCCGACAACCCGCGGATCACGGGCTCTGCGCTTCGCAGCACGTCGGCTCGATATCCGGCGATCAAGTCCGGTGACACGTCCGGGAACGCCCCGACCTGTTCCGGAGTGTCGCCAAAACCGAGAGAGTTTCTCTCCGACATGCCGAAACGTTCAGCCCAACCCCCGGCCCGCCACACCAGTTCGTTCCCCGCGAGGTAAGAATTGATCCACATGTCTTCGACGCGCGTCAGGTGCCAGACCGTCCACAGGATGTGGTTGGCGGTTGGTGTCGGACGCCAACGCCACTGCTCGGGCGTGAGTCCGTCCAGGGCATTGTCCAACTGCTCGCTGAAATCGGCGATGGACTGTAGCGTTACGTCACGGAAATCTATTTGAACCTCCCGATGGCGATCAATCGACGTCTATTATCCGTCCGCGCCTCGTACGGACAATCAACGGGGTCATCTGCGCGCGTGCCATCACGGCGACCGCCGGGGCCATGACGACCCAAAGGACCAGCGTCACGTACATAGATGTTACGTACCCAAAATCTTCAATGCCGATGTCCTCGTTACGCCAGCCGAGGCAGATCATCAGTATCCACGCGCTGAAAAAGAACCCCAACCCGGCGGCGGGTAAAGCTAGAATCGACCGGCAAGCCATGCGAAATCTCCCCGTGTTCCGTAAATCAGTTTCGACGTTCCTACCTAACGGTCGGCCGGAATACTACTCGCGCCACACTATGCCGGCCCTCAGTTTCGCCGGGATTCAGCGGAGATGCCTTGACGTCTGATCACTCGACCGCTGGGCACACGTCGGGACATCTACTTGAAGTGCGGGACCTCGCCACCAGATTTGCTACGGCGGAGGGCTACGTCCAGGCGGTGGACGGCGTCTCTTTCCACATCGACGAGGGCGAGACCCTCGGCCTGGTCGGGGAATCCGGGTGCGGGAAGTCGGTAACTTCGTTGTCGGTCATGCGCCTCGTCCCGAGTCCACCGGGGGAGATAACCGGCGGCGAGGTATTGTTCGAAGGGCGCGACCTGCTCACGATCTCCGATAGACAGATGCGTCTTGTGAGGGGCGGTAGCATCGGCATGATTTTCCAGGAGCCGATGACGTCGTTGAACCCCGTCCTCACGATCGGCAGGCAGATCACCGAGGCGCTCGAAATACACCTCGACCTGAAGGGCGCAGGGGCCCGCGGCCGTGCGGTCGAAATCCTGCACCGTGTGGGGCTCCCGGACCCCGGGCAGCGGTTTGACGACTATCCCCATCAGTTGAGCGGTGGCCAGCGGCAGCGGGCGATGATAGCGATGGCGATAAGCTGCAATCCGAGGCTTCTCATAGCGGACGAGGCGACGACGGCGCTGGACGTCACGATCCAGGCGCAAATCCTTGAGCTGCTGGAGTCGTTGTGCGACGAGTTTCGGATGGCGCTCTTGATCGTCACCCACAACCTCGGCGTCGTGGCGCGCTACGCGCAGCGCGTGGCGGTCATGTACGCCGGGAAGATCGTGGAGCTGGGTACCGCGGACGAGATATACGCCAGTCCGAGCCACCCCTATACGGTCGGGTTGCTGGGCTCCGTCCCGCGGCTGGATGCCGGGGTCGACGCCCGGCTCACGCCGATCGAAGGCGAGATACCTGACCTCACGAATCTTCCGCCCGGTTGTGCGTTCGAGCCCAGGTGCCGCTGGGCGGTTGAGCGGTGCCGGGTAGAACCGCCGGTTCTGACCTCCGTCCGGCCAGGCCAGAGTGCGGCATGCTGGGAACACGAAACGGTGACGGCAGACGTCGCGGCCGAACGACAACGATCGTGACGCAAGAGATCGTTGGGGAGATTCAATCAGGGGCAGCGGCCGCCGTGGCGGATGGCCCGATGCTGGCGGTACGCGACTTACGGGTCCACTTTCCGATCACGTCCGGTTTCTTATTTCAGCGTCAGACCGGAACGGTGAAGGCGGTAGACGGGCTCTCGTTCGACATCGCCCCCGGTGAAACGCTGGGGCTGGTGGGTGAGAGTGGTTCAGGCAAGACGACCACGGGACGGGCCATTCTCCAGCTTCAACGCCCG
>JAQBUX010000067.1 GCA_027623795.1 Chloroflexota bacterium | reverse complement strand
CGGTGTTGGACAGGTTGTGGCGGTCGCCGTGGGCGCGGCGCTGGTTGTGTGGTTTGTGACGGGACTTACCGGAATCCCGAAATCCGGGGACAGCGTGCTTTTCTGGTTGATCGCCGGCCTCGCGGTGGCGACGCCGCGTGTGTTCGGCGGTGGCCCTGACGAGGACGAAGACGACGCAGGCGTCGGACAACTTCGGGCTCGGTCGAAACCGGGAGCTATGCGGTTCGGCGCGGTGCTCGCCATCGCCTTTCTCGCGGTTGGCGCGGCCGGATTCACCTGGAACGGGACCGTCCAACTTATTCAGGCCGACGCGAGCGCCGCCGCCGCCGTCAATGCGATCGCGAGCGATGTGACCGTCGCTAGACGATTGGCCGACATCGATCACGCGATTTCGCTGGCGCCGGACGTCCCCCGCTATCACATGATTCGTAGCGAGCTTTACGGACAGATCGCCGTCGCGCCGGAAACGCTTGACCCCGCGGCGGCATTGCGTGAGGCGGCCGAAAGCGCCGCACGGGCGCTGGCGCTCAACCCGCTCGATCGGGACCTTAACTTCAGGGCCGCGTATATCGATTGGGAGCTTGCGGGGACTGGCGATATCGATGCTGCGTTTCGTACTTATTCCATTTACGAACGACTTGCCTTGCTCACGCCGCAACACCCGGAGGTCGGACCTCGCCTTGTCGCCGTAGGTGAAGCGCTGGGTCTCCGCCCATAGGCGGTGGCACACATAGGCGCATGTGGATTCCCCGGCTGCCGGGGCTGAAAACGCACGAGACACTTCATTTGTGGGCCGCGACGCCTGGTTCAGCCGCGTAGTGCGGTTGTTTCGCTCGCGAGACCGAGAGGTCTGTGACGCGAAGACCGGCGCTTTGCTGCGAGTTCACCCGGGGAGGGTGACGAGGGATTGAACGCCGTCTATATCGCTCTGCCATTCGTGCAGGGCGCAGTGGCACTGTTTCTGGCAAGCCTGGCCGTGCTGAGCGACCCGCGCGACCGGCTCAATATCATCTTCGCCGGATTCCTGGTCGCCCTCGGATTCTGGGGTTTCCTGATATTCGGGATGCGGGACGCATTCCCGGACGCGGCGGCCGCATACTCATGGGAGCGGGCGGCCCTCGTTGCAATCCCGTTTAGCGGAATCCTTTTCTACCATTTCGTGCACGGGCTGACGGGTGCCCGACGAACTCCGCTGATCCTCGCCGCGTGGTACATGCTCGGAATCCTCGCCGCTGCGGCGTCGCTCGCGGGTTGGACAGCGACCGGAGTCGAAGAGCGATTCTACGGATTCGCCCCCCAGTTGGGCTGGGCGTTCCCGATCGTGCTACTCGCGTCGTATCCGCCGGTCTTGATGTCTATCGTGGAGTTGAAGCGGGCGATCCCGAACGCCAGCGATGAGCGTGAGCGCGCACAGCTGAAGATGCTGCGGCTCGGCGTTTTTGTCTCGGTACTCGGGGGGACCTCTGATTTCATTCCCTCGCTCGGCATCGCCATATACCCGCTCGGCGTGGTCGGCAACATTGGATTCGCCCTGATCACAACGCTCGCGGTGACGCGGCACCGCCTGATGAACCTGCGTCTGTTGTTGCGACAAGGGTTGGCCTACACCCTGGTCAGCTCCTTCGTGTTCGCCTCCTATGGCGCATCGTTCGGGGTGGTTTTCTTCTTCACACGGGCGTTGAGCCTTGAAGCATGGATACTGGCGTCCGCAGGCACGATTCTCTTCACAAGTGTCTTCATCCAACCGGCGATCGACCGCGTGCAGGGCGGCATAGACAGGCTTTTCTTCCGGGAGCGGTACGACCACCTAACCGCACTGGTCGCGATGAACGAGAACGCCCGCGACATCTCGGACCTCAGATCGCTGGCGGACGACACGGTTCAGATCGTGCGGCGCGCGATGCAGAGTGACTGGGCCTCGATGGCGTTGCCGGACCCCAGTGGGACACGATTGTTCATAATCGCGGACACACGCGGGCAACCGCCGATGGCCGCGTTGTCACGGACGGGCGCAGTGGCGTCCTGGTTCGCCCTGCACGGCACCTCGCTTGACTTGAGGTCTATCGATGCCGATCCCGATCTGCAGAACATGGGAGCGCAGGAGAGACGGGCCCTTTCACGGCTGAATGCGGAGCTTCTTGTTCCGATGATCGCCGAGGACAGCCTCACCGGTGTCCTGATCCTCGGACCCCGTCTCGTCGGCGGAGGGTACGCACAGGACTCTCTGAGTTTCCTCGCCACCGCCGCAGACAGGATGGCCGTGTCTGTCGAGAACGCCCGGCTGTACGCGCAAGCGCAACGCGAGGCGGACGAGCGGGCCGTCATCGCCGAGATCGGTCGTGTCATCAGCGGTTCGCTGGACACGGAGCAGGTGTACCCGGCGTTCGTCGAACAGGTGAAACGGCTTCTGCCCTTTGACCGCATCATGATCGCCGGGCTCGACGAAGAGCGTGACTCCCTTTCCCCGGCCTACGTCAGCGGAACATCCATTTCAGGATGGCACCGCGGATCGATTCACCCCGTCAATGGTTCCGGGCTGGAGGATGTCGTTCGGAATCGGGCAAGCCTTTTGCTTGGCGCCCGCCAGGTACACGATCTGTACCGTTACGACTCCGGCGTGGCGACCGGCCAACCGCCGATCACCGCCGCCATGAGCGTACCGCTCGTGTCTGACGATCACGTGATCGGGGTCATCGACCTCGCCGCGACTGGCCCGTTGCTGTACACGCAGCGTGACCAGGATCTTCTGGCCCGCATCGGCGCCCAGATTGCCGGCGCGCTGGCCAACGCTCGGCTCCATGCGCAAACGATCAGACTCGCTCGTGAGCGTGAGTTGCGGCAACTCCTGGACCAGGAGAAGCGTGAGCTGGAGCGGGTCAATGAAGAGAAGAACAAGTTCCTTTCGACGGTTTCTCATGAACTTAAAACTCCACTCGCCAGCATCATGGCCCTTGCGGAGGTGCTCAAAAAAAATCGCAAGGGTAACCTCGAGGAGAAACAGGTCGAACACGTTGAAGTGATCTACAGGTCTGGTCGGCGGCTCGCCGTCCTGATCGACGACCTGTTGGACATGTCACGAATTCAGAGCGGTCAGTTGAAGCTGGAGAAGCAGCCGTTCGACGCTATCGCCCTGTTGAGAGACCTGGCGAGGTCGTTTGAACCGATCATGGAGCCACGCGGGCAGGTCTTCGCGAATACTTACTCGGCAGAGGAGTTGTGGGTCGATGCCGATCAGGACCGCGTTGAACAGATCTTTACGAATCTGATCTCGAACGCCTCGAAATACTCCGGTGAGGGGAAAACGGTCGACGTGCTGGCGGAGGCGCGAGATGGGCGGTTGTGGGTTTCGGTCACAGACCACGGGATAGGAATATCGCCGGAGGACCAGCAGCAGCTATTCACGTCATTCTTCCGCGCTTCAAACAAAGAAACGCGTTCGGTCCCCGGCACGGGTCTTGGCCTCGTGATCTCCCGTTCGCTCGTCGAGCTCCACGGCGGCGAGGTATTTCTGGAGAGCGAGGTCGGGGTCGGAACGACATTCAAGTTCTTCCTCCCGGGCCTTTTGGACGGCCCTCCGGCGTCGGACGCCGCCGAAGAGGAGTCCGGGGAAGTGGTCCTCTTCGAGATGCCGCCGGACAGGCGCGCCGCGTGACCGCCGGGATAGCGGTCCATTTCGCGAGAGGACGTCTCAGAAATCGCCATAGATGAGACCCCACGAAGGGAATTCTCCCTCAACCTAACCCTCGCCCGGAGGGCGCCCGGTTGGGAGAGGAGATTTCTGGGACGGCCTCGCGATCTCGGGACAACTCGGAGGCGCTCAGCAACACGCGTGGCATCGCGGCGTGTTCGCACCACCTGGGCGATAATCGCATCCTACCTATTGCGCCACCAACCAGGCGGCCTGAACTTCAACCACTACGCGGGCCACGACGGCCCCGAGACGAGCTCATGCCAGAATCCCGTACTACCGATGTCCTGATCGCCGGACAGGGGGCCGCAGCCTTCGCCGCCGCCCTCTACACGGCGCGTTACCAGATCAACGCCCTGATCGTGGGCGATCGATTTGGCGGCGAGACCGCCATAGGTGGCGGGATCGAGAACTATCCGGGCTACCCGGAGATCGACGGCTTTGACTTGATGCTCAAGTTTCGCGAGCAGGTCGAGAAGTACGACGTGCCGATCGTCGACGCCGCGTTGACCGCGGTCGAGGACGCCGGTGATTGTTTCAACTCGACGCTTTCGGACGGTTCCACGGTACGCTCCGGCGCGCTGATTTTTGCTATCGGACGTGAACGTAGAAAGCTCAATCTCCCCCACGAGGAAGAGTGGACCGGCAGGGGCGTGTCCTACTGTTCGACCTGTGACGCCCCGTTGTATCGCCAGAAGGTCGCTGCCGTCGTCGGCGGCGGCAGCGCGGCTGTTGAAGGGGCGATACTGCTCGGCAAGTACACGACGGAGACCTACCTGATCTACCGGCAGGACCGTTTCACTCGGCCGGAGCCGGTACTCGTCGAGCTCCTGAACCAGTCCAAGAACGTCCACGTGCTATTCGAGACGGAGGTTACGGAGCTGGTCGGCGACTCCCTGGCAGGGCTGGAGGGTATCAAGATCAGCAAGCCTTACGAGGGCAGAACCGAGCTGAAACTGGACGGCATATTCATCGAGATCGGCGCAGACCCCCGGATCGAGATTCCGCAGTCGCTGGGCGTCGATCTGAACCCCGAGACCAACGAGGTCCACGTGGACCGCACGATGCGGACGAACGTGCCAGGCATCTTTGCCGCAGGCGATCTAACAGACGGGTCCGGAACGCTAAAGCAGACGATCACGGCGGCGTCTCAAGGCGCAGTGGCCGCCCTCGCCGCCTATCAGTACGTGTCGGAAAACCACAAGCGATGCTGGCAGCACGAGATGGGATTTGACGTGGAAGAGGGCGCCGCGGACTAGGCAAGACCGGGTGACGAGCCGTCCATGCGCGCGACTTATTCTTAGCCAGGTTCTTGCGTTCTCCACGCCGTGATGCCAGACGTCTACCTGCCGGAAGGTACGCGTGACGCGACAAAATCCGGGCCGATTTCGCCGGTTACGTTGTCGCTGATTTGACCTGTGCATTGCGAGAGCGCCGAGGCCCCGGGCCTTCGGCTTGAGTCGCCGCCCTTTCAAATCGAAAAACGGCGAATTCGCACGACGCGAAAAGGCCGCCGCCCCGAAAGAGGCGACGACCCTATCTGCCAACACCCAAAAGGAGGATCGGTGAGGCAGGTCTGTCCAACAATCGTCGTGAATATCGGACCCTCAGATCATGCTCCGGGCCCATGTTTCGCGCCACGGAGTAGCCTGCCACCGGGCGGACGGCCAGCACCCACGTGGACTAACACAGCCTTCCTTCCGTCTTCGACGAGGTGATCCGGCGGGGGTAAGAGATACGCGTGAAATGCGTATTCGCCGCCTGCCAAATATCGGACCGTTATGCGACCCTTGAAAATTGTCTACGTCAGGGTACCCAGGGGTCCGTATGCGACGAATCATTGCGATAGGAGTCGGACTGTCGGCGCTCGCCGCGGTGACGTGCTCCGCGCCGGACCCGATTTTGGTCGATCCGCCAGTGCCCAACGCCCAGGCCACGGCGATCGCAGCGGCCGAGTCGATCCAGAACGCCCGGGCAATTTCTTTGACCCCAACGGTCTCGATCGTCCTCGGCCCAACCGTTTCTCCTCTGGACCGGGTTCCGACGGAATCGGCCGAATCGCTCGTCGCCCTTGCTGACCGGGTACGTCCGTCGATCGTACGAATCGACGTTGAGAGGAGCGATGGACCCGGCATCGGCACGGGTTTTGCGTACACCGGGCAGCTCATCCTCACGAACGCACATGTCATAGCGAACGCCACGTCGGTCCGGGTCACCGTTAGCTCCGCCGAAGGAGCAGACGCCCGGACCTACGACGCCGAGATACTGGGGCTCGACACGATCAACGATCTGGCGGTCCTCCGTGCGAGCGAAGCAACCTTTCAAAGTCTCAGCTTTGGGACGTCCAGCGACGCGGCCGTGTCTGACACGGTAATTGCGATCGGATACACATCCGGAACGGGCGGCGCCTTCTCCGTCACCCAGGGGATCGTGTCTCGAAAGCTGGATGTCGGCCTCACCCTCATTCAGCACGACGCGGCGATCCCCGCCGGGAGCAGCGGGGGACCGCTTTTCACTCCAGATGGCGTGGTCGTCGGTATCAACACAGCGGAGTTGGTTGAAGTGGGCGTCGACGGCGGACGGACACTGAGTTTTGCGATCGCCGCCGAAGAGGCGTTTGACCGGCTGGCGACCCTCGAACTGGGGACGCCGGCGGGGTCGACGGATCCGTTGGTGGCGCAGCCATCGGCTACTCCCTGGCCGACGGTAAACCCCGGCCCTCTACCCACTCCGACACCGATCGTGGTACCGACTGTGATCGCGCCGCCGACCCCGACCTCCACACCAGACGCGTCCATTCTGTTGATCCCAACGCCCCGTCCGGCGCCGACGCTGACTCCGACACCGCCCGCACTGGCGATCACCGCAGCGTACACAGGGTTCTACCTGGATCTGGTGGACGGAGCACAGGTGAGGCGGACAAACAACCGGAATTCGATCGAGATCAAATTCAACCTCGCGGTCGATCCAAACAGCGTCCAGAATACGGATTTCGAGGTCAAGAGTACTGTGGCTCAAACACCGACCTTCGTGACCGTGGGAGGTCCCGGCTTTGAGGACCGGGTGTTTCTGACGTTATTCACAGAACTGGAAACGGACGAGGCGCCGACCGTCTGGGTCGTCGGATCGATCGTTCCGGCCGAGGGATTCGCGTTCGCGAGTGGGATAGCCCCCGTCGTGGCCCAGGACGCGCTACCTCCGACGATTGCCGTAACCCTGTCCGCCGGATCGTCGACGACGCAACCGAGTTCCGTCACTAACGACAAGATCACCTTTTTCGTAACGTCGGACGAGCTACTCTCCGGCAATCCGGTGATCGAGATATACGACGAAACCAACTCCGATGAACTTGAAGGGACGGTCTCAACGTCCAGTCTTGGAGGCAATCAGTGGATCGGGACGCTTGACGGCACGTTGTTCGACGGATCGACACGCGACGGGAAGATTAAATCTGTCCGGGTAATCGCAGACGACTTGAGCAACCTGACCGACTCAAACGGAGTTATAGCCGGCAATACACTGATTCCGGTCGGCGAAGCCGCCGGACGGGCCGTTCTGGGCACTCGCGATTTCTCCGCTGCCGGTTCGATCGTGTTCAGTCTGGACAAGACGGCGCCAACGCTCTCACTTTCGCCAAGCGGCAGCACGAGTGACAAGAACCCGCTGGTGGAATGGGACTTCGGTGAGGTGGTGTCCATCTCGTCCCTGCAGTTCGGACTCGCCTCGGGCCCGTTGCAGAACTTCACAGGTCTTGCCGGATCGTTTGACGGCCGCGTCCACTTTTTCCCGATGTCCGGGCTCAGTCCGGGGACTCAACGGACAATCGTCTCGGCGACCGATCTCGCAGGCAACGCCGCAAACGACGTGCGGGCTGAGTTCGTTGTCGTCCCGTAAGGACGACTCTTGAGCGATCGGGGCGGGTAGATTCAATCGGAACAGTCGGCCGCGTTGCTGACCAACGTCACGCCCTGACCTAAAAATGGTCATGCGGGAGAGCGAAGCCGCCCATCCTGGGACCGATCAATATAAGAATAGCCCGACCGCCTGGGCCGGGCCTTCGAATCGCACGTTTAACAGTGCCTGGTCGGGGAGCCGGGATTTGAACCCGGGACCTCTTCGTCCCGAACGAAGCGCGCTACCAAGCTGCGCCACTCCCCGCAAAAGGCACGAAGATTGATTATACGGCCCGGTCGTCCTCGAATTCGTCCCCGGACTGACAATCGCGTCGACCGGCCGTCGGTCGGCTGATACGAGGCTCCGTGCTACATCTCCACCGGCGGGACTATCGACTCCGGGGCCTCGCCGCGAGCAACCCGCGACACATTTCCGGCTGCAAACTCCATCGTCTTGTAGATCGACTCGATGGCGCGTGTCGCGAGATGTGGCGTCATCACCACGTTCTCGAGTTTGAACAGCGGATTGTCCATCTCTATCGGTTCGATCTCGTACACATCGAGCCCGGCGCCGTAGATCTCGCCGGTTTTTAACGCTTCGACGAGCGCCGCTTCGTCAACGACGGGTCCGCGGCACGAGTTGATCAGGACGGCCGAACTCTTCATCGCCTTGAACTGATCCGTAGACATCAAGTGTCGCGTCGTCGGCTCAAGCGGCGTGTGGAGCGTGATAACGTCCGATGTGGCGACCAGCTCATCGAACGGCACCCGCTCGACTTCCAGCTCGCGTTCGTACTCCTCGGGGAACTCGATCACGTCGTGGTAGATCACCCGGCACTCCCAGCCCTGCAACCGGCGCGCCACCCGTGAGCCGATCCGCCCGAGACCTACGATGCCGACCGTCTTGTCCGACAGGTCGTGCGCCTCATCCCGGTGCGGAGAAACGTTCTTGCCCCAGAGACCGGCGGCCGTGTCGCGAATCTGTTCGTCGAGACGCCGGTACACGGCGATCATCAGCCATATCGCATGCTCGGCGACCGCCACCGCATTCCCGCCGCCGTTGTTGGCGACTCCGATGTTGATGGCGTGGAGGCCCGGCTTGTCTACATAGTCGGTGCCGGCGGACATCGTCTGCACGAGCTTGACGGACGGCGTCTGTCGCAACACGTCGGCTGGCAACTTCGCTCCGAAACCGTGGATGATCGCAACGGAGTCGCCAATTCCGGCGACCAGGCCCGCCTCATCTTGCTCCGAGTCCACCCACACGATGTCAGCGTCGCCGCCGGCCTCCGCCGCCAGCCGGGTGAACTCCGCGACCATCTCGTGCGTACGTTCGTTATCAGCGCCAACCAGCGCAACCTTTTGCGGGGACATTCCGGTCCTGTTCCCGGCCTCTGGGGCCGTGGCTAACGATTCAATGACTAATCGTGGCGGATTATACTTAGTCGCCGCCCGCGCGTTGCCGCGGGCAATCTTTTTTGCCTCAAATCGATTCCCGTCCGATCTGCGCGCTCCACGCGGGAGCGCCGCTCTTTTTGCGACATGACCCAAAAAAATATCGACACGCCAGAACGCGTATCCGTACGTGTTCCGGCGACGGCTGCGAACCTCGGACCCGGCTTCGACTCGATTGGGATCGCTCTGGACCTGTGGAGCGAGCTCACCGTCGAGCACGGCCCCTTCGAGGTGTTTATCGAAGGCGACGGGGCGGAAGAATTGCCGCGCGACGAGAAGAATCTCGTGGTTTCGGGCGCGCGTGCCGCCTACAACGCACGCGGAGCGGAGTTTCCGGCGCTGAAATTTCATTGCGCGAACGGCATCCCGTTCGCGCGCGGCCTCGGAAGTAGTTCGGCGGCGATCGTTAGCGGCATCGTCGCCGGGTTTGCTCTACAGGGCGATGGTACAGATCCCGCGGAGGCGCTAGAGCTCGCCGCTGACATCGAAGGACATCCAGACAACGTTGCCCCCGCCATCCTCGGCGGATGTCAGATCGGCGTGAGGTCTGGCGAGCGTTGGGTCACGTCGCGGATAGCAGTGCCGGACGATCTCCACGCCGTCATCGTCATCCCGGACTTTGTTGGAGAGACCGCACAGGCCAGGGGGGTGTTGAAAGACGAGGTGTCGCGCGCTGACGCCGTGTTCAACATCGGTCGTGCCGCGCTGCTGGCGAACGCGCTTTCGACGGGCCGGCTTGATCTGCTCCGTTTCGCCACCGAGGATCGTTTACACCAACCGGCACGCGCCGGAATTTACAAAGGTCTCAACACCATCATCCGGGCGGCGTTGACCGGGGGCGCTCACGGCGCGTTCCTGTCCGGCGCGGGCCCGTCAGTGATGGCATTTACTACCGGTCACGAGTACACCGTCGCCTACGAGATGACGGAAGCGGCGCGACTCCACGGCATCGAGGCGAGCACACGTATCGTGCGCCCCACAGACCGCGGCGCATACGTGGTTGAGTGATCGGGGACCGGCGACGCAGACAATGACAATCCCAGTGGGCGAGCCAATGCCCATCATCGTCCAGAAGTACGGCGGAAGCTCCGTCGCAGACGCGGCGAAGATCAGCGCGATAGCCCGCAAGATTTGTGACCGCGCAGAGACCGGCGCGTCCCTGGTGATTGTCGTATCGGCTATGGGCGACTCGACCGACCGGTTGATCGAGATGGCGCGCGACGTGTCCGGCGACCGTCCGCCGGAGGCGCGCGAGCTCGACACTCTGCTTTCGACGGGCGAGCTGGTCACATCCACATTGATGGCGATGGCGATCACCGCCGCCGGACATCCGGCGCTCAGCCTCAGCGGGCAACAGGCGGGAATCCGCACAGACACCAGGCACGGATCGGCGCGCATCGCTGACATCAACGCTGACCGCTTGAAACGCGAGCTGGACCGCGGGCGTATTTGCGTGGTCGCTGGCTTTCAGGGTCTGGCAGATACCGAGGACGTCACGACCCTCGGGCGTGGCGGGTCTGACACGACTGCGGTCGCGCTCGCCGTCGCACTCGGGGCCGAGCGGTGCGAGATCTATACAGATGTGGACGGTATATACACGACGGACCCTCGCCTGGTGCCGTCGGCTCGCAAACTGGCCGAGATCGGCTACGAAGACATGCTGGAGATGGCGTCGCTTGGCGCAAAGATGAACCCGCGTTCGATCGAGCTCGCCGCCGTCTACGATGTACCCGTCCTTGTTGCGTCCACATTTGAGGACGTGCCGGGAACGCTGATCCATGGAGGTCCCCACATGATGGAAATCCGCAGGGCCGTGACCGGAATCGCTATCGACCGCGACGTCGCCAAGATCACCGTTCGGGCAGTGAAAGACCGGCCCGGCGTCTCCAGCCAGATCTTTGCGCCGCTCTCTGAGGCCGGGGTCAGCGTAGACGTGATCGTCCAGAACGCCAGCCAGGAGGGTTTGACCGACGTCACATTTACCGTCTCGAAGAGCGATTTTGAACGCGCTTTAGACCTGACACGAGAAACCTGCAGCGATATGGCTCGCGACGTGGTCGGGGACTCGGGACTGGCGAAGATGAGCATCGTCGGGACCGGCATGCAGAACGGCACGGGATACGCCGCTGCGATGTTCGGGGCGCTTGCTAACGCCGGCGTCAACATAGAGATGATCACAACATCTGAGATCAGGATCACCTGCGTAATCGCGGCTTCAGCCGTCACGGTTGCGGCGAACGCCCTTCACAGAGCATTTGAGCTCGATGCGGTGGTCGACTGACCATTGCCCGCCCCATTCCTCGCCGTAGTCGTGCCCGCTTACAACGAGGCGGAGCGTATCGCGGCCAGTCTTGAGAAGCTGGTCGAGTACCTGGACGAGCAACCCTACACCTGGGAGATCGTCGTCACCGACGATGGGAGTACGGACGCGACCGCCGCGATAGTGACCGAAGCAGAAGCCAGGCGGCCGGAAATCCGGCTAATAAAACTTCGCCATGGCGGCAAGGGGTCAGCAGTTCGTCACGGCATGACGGCGACGGACGCCGAGTGGCGATTCCTGTGCGACGCAGACCTCTCGATGCCGCCGGAGCAGCTTGAACGCTTCCTTCCCGGCGGCGCCCCCCCGGTCGAGGGGATCGTAATCGGTTCGCGGGAGGCGCCCGGCGCCTGCC
>JAQBUX010000066.1 GCA_027623795.1 Chloroflexota bacterium | reverse complement strand
GAAGGGCGACAGGTTCTGCCAGGCGATCATGAAGTTCCTGATCTCGTCCCGGCTCGCCTCCACGTTGTTCAACTGGAGGACGTATGCGAAGGCCCGCCGTGCGACTTCGAGATATCCCGAGTGGCCGAGATCAACGATGTTGTCCTGGTACTGCTCGATCCGCTGCCGGTATCGCCACTGTGCCCAGAACTCGGCCGGGTCCGCATCCGAACCCTTCGACTTCAAGAACTCGCCGATGTACGGCGTCAGGCTGCCGCCGAGATCAAGCACGGTGCCAAAGAGATCAAACGTGAGCGCCTTGCAGTTCTCAATCTCGGGCTTCAATGGGGGTGCCCTGCGGACTGGTCGGCGAAGTTGAGCAATCTGATACCGACCATCGACTAGATCTGCGCGGCTCTGGAGTGGCGGGCCCAATCCTCACTAATCGGAGTCAATTGTTCCCAATCAACATGCCGAGTTTCGCGTGCCCTCGACGGGGTCCAGGCGAGTGTTCCGCGACTGATGCCCAAAATCCCGAGAAGCTCCCCGTCGCTCCTGATTTCGAATGTCACATCGGCATACTGGACGTCGTGGCGCGGTACCGCCAGGAAGATATCGTGCTCAGCCATCCATCAACTCCGTAACGCCTATTCTGTGAACTCGCCCGCCTACGCCAGCGTGCTCCGCACCGCCGCCAGGATCTTCTCCTTCGTCGGGTAGACCAGCTTTTCGAGCGCCGGCGAGTACGGGATGTGGACCTGCTCTGACGCCACCTTGACTATCGGCGCCTGCAAGGACCAGAAGCCCTCTTCGGCGACGATGGAGGCGATCTCAGACGCCGCGCTGCACACCTTGTGCGCCGGGTCGGCGATCACCAGCCGGCCGGTCTTCTCGACCGATGCCAGGATCGACGCCTTGTCCAGCGGGACCAGTGTCCGCGGGTCGATCACCTCGACCGAGACGCCCTCGGCTGCGAGCTCGTCCGCTGCGGCTACTGCGTGCGGCACAGAGCCCGCGATCGCCACTATCGTGGCGTCGGTACCCTCGCGCAGGGTATTCGCCTGTCCGAACGGTATGAGCAGCTCTCCGTTTGGAAGATCCTCGTTGTCCGGAACCTCGCCGCGGCTGCCAAACAGCGTCCCGTCCTCGAACATGATCACGACGTCGTCGTCACGGATCGCGGTCTTCATCAGGCCCTTCATGTCGGCGGGGCTGGACGGGGCGACGATCTTGAGGCCCGGCATGTTCATGAACATCGGGTACGAACGGTCGGAGTGGTGCGCCGCCGAGCCACCGCCGTAGTACATCGTCGCCCTGTACACGACCGGCAAATTGACCTGCCCGCCGAACATGTAGCGCATCTTTGCGGCCTGGCTCACCAGCTGGTCCATGGCGACCCACATGAAGCTCGTGAGCGTTTCCACGACGGGCCGCATGCCGACGGCGGCAGCGCCCACCGCGGCGCCGAAGAAGGCGTTCTCCGAAAGCGGCGTGTCGAGCACGCGTTTTTCGCCGAACTCGTCCAGTAGGCCCATCGTCGCCCCGTAGACAGAGCGCTTGATGTCCTCGCCCATGATGAAGACGGACTCGTCCCGTCGCATCTCTTCGACCAGGGCTTCGTTGATGGCGTTGATAAAGATTTTCTCGGCCAAGTTATCGATCTCGCTTTGCGTCCGGTCCGTCCCGGAGAATTGCGGGCTGTGAGTTCTCGATACGGTTGGGGCTGATCAGGGCTGCGGGATGGGGTTCGCGAACATGTCCTCAAACAGCGCCTCAGGCTCAGGGAACGGGCTGTTACGTGCAAACTCCAGCGCCTCTTCGACCTCGCGTGCCACATCCGCGCTCAGGGCGTCACATTCGTCCTGCGATGCGATTCCCTGCTCGACCAGCCTCTTCTCGTGGATGAGGATCGGGTCGCGCTTCCGCCACTCAGCGATCTCGTCCTCGGACCGGTACTCGCCGCGCCGGACCCGCCCGAGTCCAAGTGAGTGCTCCTCGTAGCGGTAGGTGAGCCCCTCTACGAGGCTCGGCCCCTCACCGGCACGCGCACGTTCGATGGCCACACTGACGGCCTCGTGCATGGCCACCACGTCCTGTCCGTCCACCAGCACGCCCGGCATGTTGTATGCGCTGGCGCGGTCCGACACGTGTTCTACGGAAACCGTGTCGCGATACGAAGTCGTCACGGCGTACTGGTTGTTCTCGCAGATAAAGATGATCGGCAGCTTCCACACGGAAGCCAGGTTCATCGATTCGTGGCACGCGCCCTGGTTTGAGGCGCCATCGCCGAAGAACACGGCGGAAATGAAGTTCTCGCCCTTGATCTTGGCCGCAAGCGCGGCGCCGGTCGCCACGGGCACCGACGAGCCGAGGATGCCGGACTCTCCCAGAATCCCGACCGAGAAGTCGGCCAGGTGCATCGACCCGCCCTTCCCTTTGCAGTAGCCATCGACGCGACCAAGTAGCTCAGCCATCGCACGTTTCGGGTCGCCGCCCTTTGCGAGCGGGTGACCGTGCGAGCGGTGGTTGCCGGCGATGTAGTCCGTGTCCTTCATAGCCGTGCAGGCGCCGACTGCGACAGCCTCCTCGCCGATGTACGGGTGCGCCGCTCCGCCAAACTCGCCTTTGGAGTAGATGTCGATCACGGTCGTCTCGAAATGTCGGATGAGCCACATGCGCCGCAGCATGAGCATCAAGAGGTCTTTATCCATGGCCAAGGCGCATGCCTCCTCAGGCTGGTTCTCGCGTTCAGTCCGGAGCGTTAGCCGGGTTTTCCCCGCTAGGCGGGCTGATTATATCCCCGGAGCGTCCCAAGTCTGCGGCCGTCCCTCAAAGGGCGAGCCAGACGGCCACCGCCCATCCCGTCAGATGCGCCAGACAGGCGAGCGTATATCGCCAGATGAACGACGTTTTCACCGTCTTGTGCCGCAAGCGGCGCATCGCCCAGATCCCGCCCGGGAATCCGCCCGCTGTGGCCCACAGATACAGGGTTCGCTCACGTATACGCCGGCGTCCCAGCCGCGCCTGCCGCTTGTCCCACCAGACAAGTAAGGCCGACCAGGCGTTCACGAGGAGAAAATAGCCCGCGATTACCCCCAGGACGACCGGGTTTGTCATCCCGAAACCGTCAATTTCGTTGGCAACCACCCGCGGGGCGTTTCGGAGGGGATTTTTTGCCTCAATCCTACGTTTGTGTTACGATTGTCGGGTCGCGGCCGCTATTAAGGCACTGGCGCGCGCGAGGCTGATCCTTTTCCAGGACAACCCGTTCGACGCACAAGTCCAGGCTCGGGCCTCGGCTCTCTGTCGCAACTACCCAATTCAGAACACTTACGCGTCCATTTCATGTCGCGGGCTCACACGCCAGCGACGGACGCGCTCAACGAACTTAAGGAGACTAGATGGCACAGGCCACGGTCAACCCGGACAGCTATGACGCCTCAGATATCACCGTCCTTGAAGGGCTGGAAGCCGTCCGGCTCCGCCCGGGCATGTACATCGGTAGCACAGGCCCGACCGGTCTGCAACACCTCATCTGGGAGATCGTCGACAATGCAGTCGACGAGGCCATGGCGGGCTTCTGCGACCACGTAGACGTCACGATCCACCCTGATGGCTCCGTGACCGTCGTCGACAACGGCCGGGGGATCCCGGTCGACAGGCACGAGACGACCGGAAAGACCGGCGTCGAGACCGTCATGACGACCCTGCACGCCGGCGGCAAGTTTGGCGGAAAGTCTTACCAGGTGTCCGGGGGACTCCACGGCGTCGGCGCATCCGTGGTCAACGCCCTTTCGATCTCCACGATCGTAGAGGTGCGCCGGGGTGGCAAGGTGTTCCGGCAAGAGTATTCACGAGGCGCGCCAAAGACCGAGCTCGTGTCTCGCCCGCAGTTGGAGACAGACCCTCCCGGCACCGGCACGCTGGTTACATGGATGCCGGACATGGACGTCTTCAGCGAACTCACGTACGACTACGAAGCCGTCTCGAACCGCTTCCGGGAGATGGCCTACTTGAACCAGGGTCTCGGAATCAGGTTCCGCTCGGATTACCACGACGAGCTATGGCCACATAACGAAGTCAACTACCTGTTCGACGGCGGCGTGGAAAGCTTCGTGCGGACCATGAACCGCAGACGCATCGCGATCCACGACAATATCGTGTACGCCAGGGAGGACGTCGACGGAATCCAGGTAGAGGTCGCGTTCCAGTACAACGAGTCGTTCAACGAGAACTGCCTGTCGTTCGCGAACTGCATCAACACCGTGGACGGCGGCAGCCACATCACCGGCTTTCGGTCCGCGTTAACGCGTGTCCTGAACGATTACGGCCGTAAGAGCAAGTTGCTCAAGGAAGATGCCCCGAATCTCTCCGGCGAGGACGTCCGTGAGGGCATGCTCAGCGTCATCAGCGTGAAACTGGTTAATCCCCAGTTCGAGGGACAGACCAAGGGACGGCTGGGTAATCCCGAGGTCAAGAGCGCCGTCGAGACCGTTGTCGGTCGCCGGCTTGCAGAGTTCCTTGAAGACCACCCGATCGATGCCCAGAAGATCCTTGAGAAATCTACGACGGCTGCGCGTGCCAGAGAGGCCGCCAAGAAGGCGCGTGATCTCGTCTTGCGCAAGAACGCCATGGACGGCGGATCACTGCCCGGGACGCTCGCCGACTGCAGCGAGAAGGACCCGGCCAGGAGTGAGCTGTACATCGTCGAAGGTCCGTCCGCCGGCGGTTCGGCCAAGCAGGGCCGGGACCGCACGTTCCAGGCCGTCCTCCCTTTGCGAGGCAAGATTTTGAATGTGGAGAAGGCCCGGTTCGAGCGGATGATCGAGAGCGAGACGATCCGCACGCTGATCACCGCACTCGGTTGCGGCATCGGCGAGGACTATGACCAGAAGAAGCTGCGATACCACCGCGTCGTCATCATGACCGACGCCGACGTGGACGGGGCGCACATCCGCACTCTGTTACTGACCTTCTTCTTCCGCAACCTGCCCGAGCTTATCGGCGGCGGCTTCCTGTACATCGCGCAGGCGCCTCTGTACAAAGCGACCCGCGGCCGGTCGTCCACCTGGCTGTTCACCGACGACGATCTCGACCGGTGGCTCGCTTCACGGGTGTACTCGAAGCTCACGGTGACATCGCAGACCGATGAAGAGGTCGCCTTCCACGGCGCCCCGCTCGGCGGCATCCTTTCGCCGGTCCGCGACTTCGGTGACAGGATGGGCGCGCTGCGAACTCTGGGACTCCCAGAGGCCGTCGCGTTGCGGCTCCTGAGGGACCCCGAGCTACAGAACCTGGACTTCCGGCCGCCTACGCCCGAGCCCGTGCAGCCGACCATGTTCGACGAGAACTCACCGGCCGACGATTTGGACTCCGAGTCCGCAATCCCGGTCGAGCCTCCAGCACCAATTCCCGACATTACATTCGATGTCGACGGATACACCCTCACGCGTGCGATCTACGATCACCCGGTCATGAACACGGCCCGACGCCTGTACCCGCGGGTGCAGATGATCGTCGAGAACACCCCTTACGCCGTCAGGCGCGAGGAGGAAGAGATCGCAAAAGACGTTCCATGGAACGAGCTCGTGGCCACACTCGAGACAAACGCCGACCGCGGCAACGTGTCGATCCAGCGTTACAAGGGCCTCGGCGAGATGAACGCCGACCAGCTCTGGGACACGACGATGGACCCGGCGGAACGAGTGATGCTCCAGGTGAACGCAGAGGACGCGATCCGCGCAGACGAACTGTTCAGGACGCTGATGGGCGACGACGTGGAGCCGCGGAGGGACTTCATCCGCACCCACGCGCTCGAGGTGCGGAACCTGGACGTCTAGTCCGGACGGCCCCCAGGGGTCTCAGGAGAGGCTACCGCCTTTTGGTCGGCCCGTTGGCGCGCGAGGGGGGCAGTTAAAGCGTTTGAGATACCGCGACGTTGCCGTCCGAGTCCGCCTCGAGAAGCGCTCGGAACGGCAGGCCGCGTCTTCGGACCTCGTCGCTACCGCCCTGGTGGCGGTCCAGCACGCACAACACCGTCGCAACCTCGCAACCGAACGCCACTATCGCGTCTATCGCTCCGAGCAAGCTTCCGCCGGTGGAGACGGTGTCGTCGAACACTGCGACCTTGACCCCCGGTTTGATCGGCCCCTCGACCTGCTTGCGTGCGCCGTGCCCCTTCACCTCGTCCCGCACGAAGTATCCGTCCATCGGGGTGCCGGCCTGCCAACTCCGCAGGGCCAGCGCTCCCGCGATGGGCACAGCCGCGACCGTCGGCCCGCCTACACCGCGCGCGCCGGCCTCGACCGCCATCGCCAGAAATGCCTCTGACACCAGGTCCGCGCCTTCCGGGTCAAGTGTGAGGACGCGGCCGTCGAAGTAGTACCTGCTCTTCGCGCCGGATGTCAGAGTGAATTCGCCGAACTGGAGCGCGCCTAGTTCTAGCGACCGTTCCATTATTCTCGCCGCGAGCGCCTTGAGATCGGCCAACTATCGCTTCCCCTCGTGATCGTGACTGTAAAGCCCGTGCTTTTCGATATACCTTGCCACGTCCGGCGACACCAGCCCCGTGATCGGCTGCCCGGCCGCGACCTTTGAACGTATCTCCGTCGCGCTGATGTGCAGCATCGGTCCAGACACGAACTGTGCGTCGCGTCCGGGGTGATCCGGCGGCATATCCTCCGGCAGACCGCTGCCGGGCCGGCCGACACATACAAGGGTGCACATCTGCGCCAGCCGCTCTGGATCACGCCATCTTGGCAACTCTTCCAGAGCGTCCGCGCCAAGGATCAGTAGAAGCTCGGCGGCGTGCCCGTACTCCGCCCTGAGATCGCTGATCGTATCAACGCTGTAAGACAGCCCCGGCCGATCGGCATCGACCCGCGACAGCTCGTAGCCCTCTCGACCCTTGATGGCGAGCTCTACCATCGCAACCCTGTGATTGATCGAACTCACCTCGCGGCCAACACCTGACTCTTTAATCCAGGGCCTCGCCGCTGGAACGAACAGAACCTTGGTCAATTCGAGGACGTTAAACACCGCAGATGCGATGGCAAGATGCCCATTATGGACCGGATCGAACGTGCCGCCGAGCACTCCGATGCGGCTACGTATCCGGCCTACCCGTGAGCTGTTGGCTCCGGTCAGCTCCACTCGAGCTCGGCCTCGCCGATGTTCACGGTCGCTCCAGTCTCAACTCCGAGGTCCAACAGGGCCTGCACTACCCCGAGTCGGTCCAACAGATGGTGGAGCTGCACCTGAACCTCGTACAGCTCAAGATCGCTGGCTCGCGCCACGCGCACCGCCCGATCGTGCAGAACTCGGAAAACGTCCCCGTCACGTGTTGCGAGCGGCCTCCTGGCCTTTGCACCTGGCCGCAATACCCTGACCTGCTCTGAGGTGCCATGTTCGCCATCGAACGACGCCCTGGCGCCGGGCGGAGGTCCGATATCGGCAAGGCACCGGAAAAGGCTGTCCGCCAGCGCATCAAGCCCATCATGGGTAGCGGCCGATACGCAAAACGTCTCGCCGGTAGAAACCCCTCGGGCCAGCTCTTCCCTGACGCTCTCGTATGCCTCCGTAACGCTGGCGATGTCTGACTTATTTACCACGGCTATCTGAGGTATCTCGGCGAGCCTGGGATCAAACGCCACCAACTCAGCGTTTATTAGCCTCATACGCCCATGGATGTCGTCTTCCTCACCGTCAACGAGATGCACAAGTAGTCGCGTGCGCTCGATGTGTCTGAGAAAGTCGTGTCCGAGGCCTACACCCTCCGCGGCGCCCTCTATCAATCCCGGGATTTCGACGAGTACGATCGCTTCCAAACGCCGCGACAGAACTCCGAGCGCGGGTTCGAGCGTCGTGAAAGGGTAGTTGGCTATCTTCGGGTGCGCGCCGGTGAGCGCCGTTAGCAGGCTGGACTTCCCTGCGTTCGGCATACCGATGACCGCGACATCAGCCAGAAGCTTCAGTTCGAGCCTCAAGTCCCGAGAATCGCCGATCTCTCCAGCCTCCGCTAGGAGCGGTTCCTGGTTCTGCGGCGTTACATATTTGACGTTACCCTGACCACCCCTTCCTCCCCTTGCGGCGATGATCGTATCTCCGTCCCTGGAAAGATCCGCCAGAAGTTCGTCTTCCTCCCCTCGCCGACCCGCCACCTGCCAGACCTCGGTCCCGACAGGCACGGTCACAACGACATCGTCTGAATTCCCTCCGTGCCTCTTCTTGCTTGACCCGTTTTGACCCGGATCAGCCCTGAACTTCTCTCGGTACTGGAACTTCTGGAGCGTGTTGATCGATACATCCGCCACCAGATAGACACTGCCGCCATCTCCACCATCGCCCCCGTCCGGGCCTCCGTTGGGCACGAACTTCTCGCGGCGAAAAGAAACAATACCGTTTCCTCCGTCCCCCCCACGGATATGAATGAGAGTGGAATCAATCAATACACAGTTACCAGATTCTTCAAAACTTGTTTGTCAGACTCAATCTTAATAAGGCGGTGGACAGTGCGGAGATCACTTGATTGTACGAGCGGGTGCGTCAGAGGGCCGGAGGAACTGGTGTGGAGATGATGTCTAGTACGCGGCGACGCCTGTGGAAGGTCCACGGCTCGGCATAACAGCGGTGCCGCTTTTTAACAAGTGGCAACAGTTATCCACAAGGCTTACGAGTCTTATCCACAGAATTTCGCGGAACGCGGCAATTGTATGGCGGATGGAAAAACTGAGACCCTGGGCCTCTGGATTGGTCCGCGAGGCATTGTTTCAGGCCGGAAAGAGTTCCAGATGACCCGGAGGCGCAGTAGATCCGGCTCAGCGGCGTCTGTTGCCCAACTGCTGGCGAATCGTGGCGATGACGCTTCTTAACTCCGGATCGGTCTCCAGGAGTTGCTCTATCTTCTTTTGAGCGTAGAGAACGGTGGAGTGATCACGGCCACCAAGCGCGAGCCCGATCTGCGGAGAGCTCAAGGAACTCGTCTCCCTGAGAAGGTACATCGCGATGTGGCGGGCTAACGACACTTCCTTCGTCCGCCGAGGGCCTTTAATGGTCTCGACATCCGTGCCGAAGCGCCCGGCGACGGCGGAGATGACGGTTGACGGCGTAATCTGCTCTTCCTGCCGTGAGTTGAGCAGATCCCCGAGCGCCCGCCGAGCGATCTCGACCGTCACCGGTACGCCTGACATGTGGCCGTAGGCGACGATCCGGTTTAACGAGCCTTCAAGTTCCCGGACATTGGAGAACGGCCGGGAGGCGACGATGTCGAGGACATCCTCAGCCAGTTGGATCTGTAGGCCCTTCGCCTTCTCACGGAGGATGGCCGTCCGCGTCTCGTAGTCCGGCGCCTGGATGTCGACCACGAGGCCGCCCTCGAGACGGGACTGGATGCGCTCTTCGAGCAGGGACTGCCTTGCAGGTTCGTCACCCGTCACCACGACCTGCCGGCCCGCCATGTGGAGCTCGTTGAAGGTGTGGAAGAAGCCCTCCTGGGTCTGGGACTTTCCGGCGATGAACTGGATGTCGTCCACGAGTAGGGCGTCCGCGCCGCGATAGAAGGCCCGGAACTGCTCCGTGGTCCCTTCCTGGATGGCGCGGATGTAGTCGTTCGTGAACCGCTCGCTGCTCACGTAGATCACGTGCATGCCGCGCGCGCTGAAATCGTTGCCGATGGCCTGCAGCAGATGCGTCTTGCCGAGCCCGACCTGGGCGTAGAGATAAAGCGGGTTGTACACGCGGCCCGGCTCTGCCGCCGCCCGTGTCGCCGCGGCGTACGCCAGGTCATTTGACGGGCCGACCACAAATTCGGCGAACGTGTAGCGCGGGTTGAGCCGCAGCGAGCCGAACGGCCCATCGGTTGCGCCGCGCCGTGTCTCAGCCCGGTCCGCGACCTCAGGAGTCCGAGACTGCGGATCGCGGGGCGCATCAATCGCGGGTCCGTCAGAATCGGCGATGACCTCGAAACGCACGACGACCTGCCTGCCTGCGATGCGTTCTACGGCCCGGGAGATCGTCGTCGCAAGTCGTTCCTCCAACATTGCGGCGGCGAATGCGCTCTCGGTCCCGATCACCAGGCAGTCGTCATCAAAACGCAGAGCCTGCGTGCCCTTCAGCCACGTCTCAAAATTTGGCCGGGGCACTTCCAACTGAAGACGACCGAGCGTGGCGGTCCAGAGTTGGGATGGCGCTAAAGTGGTCAGAACAACGTCCTCTGGCTGGATCAGAGAGGCGGGTACACCGGGGACAATCGGAGTCCGCCAGCGGGGTCGATTTGGCGCTCGCGGAGTGGGTCCGCGCTGCATTTGCGAACCGTCCTAAAGCGGCTGTGACGTTACCATGTACCCCGGGAAACACAACCCCCGATGCGGTATATTTTTGGACCTACAGACGGGGAAATCTTTGACACATGAATCGGAGTCCAACGGGCCAACCGCGCGTTGGGAAACTACCTGGTACCGTGTACTACTACTGTTGAGGCCAGTCCGTCAATCTGGATGCCGATTCGTTGTCAGCCCACAGCGTTACTTCGGGTTCCGACGGGGGTTGTCACAGTGACGCGGGTTGTTTTTTTCGGGACGCCACGGCCGGCCGCCGATTGCCTGCGCGCGCTTGTCGGAGCGGGGCACGACATCGCCGCGGTTTACACCCGACCCGACCGCGTCGCGGGCCGATCGCGCGAGCCGCAGCCGACCCCCGTCAAAGAGGCTGGCCTCGAACTCGGACATTTGGTCCGAACACCTGCCAGTCTGCGCGGCGATGATGTGCGAGACGACCTCGCCGCGCTGGACGCCGCGATGTTCGTCGTCCTCGCGTACGGGCGTATTTTGCCGCCCGGCCTCCTGGACCTGCCGCCCCGCGGCGTCCTCAATGTCCACCCCTCGCTGCTCCCCCTATATCGCGGTCCCAGCCCCGTCGTCTCGGCCATCCGGGACGGCGAGCGGGAGACCGGGGTTTCCGTGATGCTACTCGACGAGGGAATGGACACCGGCCCCGTGATAGCGCGTTCGGCTCCGGTCCCGATCACCGAGACGGACACCGCAGGGGCGCTGACGGACAGACTCTTCGCGATCGGGGTGGAGCTGATGATCGAGACCATCCCCGCCTGGGAGGAGGGAACGCTGACGGCGGAGCCGCAAGATGATGAGGCAGCGACGGTCACACGTCTCGTCGAAAAAGCTGACGGGGAGATGAATTTCGATGAAGCGGCCACGGCGCTCTCCCGGGCGGTGCGCGCATACGACCCGTGGCCGGGGACATTCACTCGCTGGACGGGGAAGATACTGAAGGTCCTGGAGGCGTCGATCATATCCTCCGGGCCAGATACGCCCGGAGCGCCCGGATCTCCTGGCACAGTCACGGTCGACGACAGCCGGATTCTGATCGCCACCGGTAGCGGAGTCCTGGAGGTGAAGCGACTTCAACTGGAAGGCAAGGCCGCCGTGACCGCGGCCGAGTTCCTGCGCGGGTATCCGGCGATCGAAGGAGCCCATCTGCCGAGCTGAACCGCCTCGGGACTGGATAATCTGAACCCTGAAAGCAACTTCGTAGAGGTACCCAACAAGTGCGTTCTTCGATCACGACCGGCAAACATCTGGAGACCGTTCTCGGGTCGGTGTCACTCGCTTCGATCGGTGATCGGCTGTTCACCTCGGGCTTGATACCTCCGCGCCAGATACAAAGGAAAACCGAGTTGCGTGACCCAAACACAGCGAAGGAGACATGAATGTCTGAGCTC
>JAQBUX010000065.1 GCA_027623795.1 Chloroflexota bacterium | reverse complement strand
CCACACCGTCGCGGCGGCTGACTATCGGTCCCGGGTTAACAATCGTTTGATCACTATCTGGCGCGACTTCACGGCGACCGGGGGAAGCGTACCCGTTGCCCGCGCGTTAGTTAAGGCCGAGGACGAGCGCCGCAGTGCCCAGCCACAACACGATCGTCACAAGCAAAGGGAGGTCGCGGACGAGCAACTCCTCTGGAGACTCTCCCATGCCTTTCCGGTACGTCAAATACAGGTAGCGAAACAGACCGTATGCGACGAACGGCACGGTCAGCATCATCGAGTCGTTGTCCGGAAGGTTTACGTCCGTCAGGAAATTGCCGCTGAACGAGTACAGGGTGTACGCCATCAAGGCCATCGGCGCGACGACAGCCACCAGACGGTCGATCAGATCGACGCTGTATTCGCCGAGGATGGGACGTTGCCGTTCAGCATTCTCGCCCGCCGAGATCAGCTCCGCCCTCCGCTTGACCAGTGCGAGGAGTAGGGCGCCGGAGGCGGTACAAACGTATAACCAGGGCGAGATGGTCAGGTGAAGCTCGACGCGATCGGGCCCCGCGCCGAATGTGAATCCGTCGAGCGCGACAGACCCGGCGACTGCCCGCAACACAAACCCCGCGGCGACGGTCCCGACGTCCAGGATGACGGCGTTTTTCAGTACGAAGTTGTACGCCTGGGACAGCGCGAAATACCCGAGGACGATAGACCCGAATGACGGGCTCATCGCGAACGCCGCCGTCATGGAAGCGATCAGTAGAACTGCGGCCGCCGACCAGGCTGCGCTGGCCGGGACGACGCCGGAAGCGATCGGGCGGAACCGTTTCCGTTGGTGGGCGCGATCACGTTCGATATCGAACAGATCGTTGACGATGTAGACGACGCCACTCACGATAATGAAGATCAACGTCGCTGTGACGCTGGTCACGACCAAGCGGACCATGCCACCGATCTCGTCCGGGTCCCACCATTTGTTGACGGTAAAGAACAGGGCGACGAGCACGAGCCCATTTTTCGGGGCTTGTCTCGGGCGCATGGAGCGTAACAGTCCGAACAAGACCGCCACGATCGAGCCGGGCGGGCGAACTGCGGAAGGAGCGTTTTCCATCGACCGGATGATACCGGAGCGGATGTCCCGCTCATACGCGGGGGTTGGACGCCGATCAACGATTCGACCGCCTGTGATCGCGCCGCGCAGCCCGGACGACGGGGCGGTAGACGCGGGCGTATCGCCTTGAGTCCGCGCAGGCGTCTTCGTCTCGATCAGTTACTGGTCGAGAGGGGGATTGCGGGAACGGCCTCCGAGGCGGCGGCGCTCGTGATGGCCGGAGACGTTTCCCTGCCCGGACGCCAGGGCCGGCCGACACCGGGCCAACAGGTTTCGGCGGACCAGGCTGTCGCCTTGCGACCCCGAGCGCTTTACGTATCGCGCGGCGGAGAAAAACTGGCGCATGCGCTACAGCGGTTCGCCGTCGAGCCGGCGGGCATGACCGTGTTAGACGTTGGCGCCTCTACGGGCGGTTTTACTGACTGCCTTCTCCAACATGGCGCGCGGCGGATTTACGCAGTGGATAGCGGGCGCGGTCAGCTCCATTCACGGCTCGCCGGTGACGACCGCGTCGTGTCGATGGAGGGGGTGAACGCGCGCAAACCGTTCGAACTGCCCTGTAAGGTTGACCTGATCGTCGCTGATGTCTCCTTCATCTCACTCCAGATGGTTCTGCCCGAGGCGTTTCGCCATCTCGTCGCCGGTGGCCGGGCGGTCGTGCTGTTCAAGCCGCAGTTCGAGGCCCGGCGTGGGGAGGTGCCGCGCGGCGGAGTGATACAGGATTCGCAACTCAGAGCGCGTCTGATCGGGAGGTTTGTGGCGTGGCTAACCGCAAACAAGATCCGGATCAGGGGACTCGCCCGGTCTCCCATCCTCGGGGATGCCGGAAACGCCGAGTTCCTTCTCTGGCTGGAGCCGCCGGAGCAGGTCGATGACCGATCCGTTCCGCGATAGGAAGAATCCCGTATGCCCACTGACGGGTCTTCCGGGGTACCATAGGCTTCGTCACAGCGACTCGGTCTCTGTCGGCGTACGCGCGCTCGGCATCACAGACCGGGACCACCGCGAGGTCAATTGCCGCACACCTCCTGGCCCATCACGCTAGACGACGACAGGCCCCGTGAGGCCTGTGGCGTCGTCGGCGTTTACGCACCGGGCGAAGACGTCGCCAACGTCGCCTATTTCGGTCTTTTTGCGCTACAGCATCGTGGCCAGGAATCGGCGGGCATCGCGACCGCTGACGGCAAAAACATGACCCTCCACACCTCGATGGGTCTCGTGGCGCAGGCGTTCCGTGAGGAAGACCTTAAACGCCTGACCGGGCATATCGCGATCGGCCATACTCGGTACTCGACCACCGGCGCGCCGCGGCGGGCCAACGCGCAGCCCATCATCGCCCACGGCGAAAACGATCTGACCATCGCACTCGGCCACAATGGCAACGTGATCAACGCCGCTACCTTACGGACGGAGTTGGCGGAGTGGGGTTCCACCTTCAGCGGCACGTCGGACACCGAGGTGATCGCGGAGATGTACGCCAAGGCGCCGGGCTCCACATGGGAGGAGCGGTCGGCGTACTGCATGCGACGACTTAGCGGCGCCTACTCCCTTGTGATCATGTCGAAGGACCAACTGGTCGGCGTTCGTGACCCACTCGGGATCCGGCCTCTCTGTATTGGAAAGTTTGGCGGCGGATACATCCTGGCGTCGGAAAGTTGTGCAATCGATCACGTCGGAGGCGAGTTCATCAGGGAAGTCGTGCCGGGTGAGACGATAGTCATTGACGACACCGGCTTACACTCGAGCATCTGGTCCGGCGCACGAGAGAAGCACGCGATGTGCATATTCGAGCACATCTATTTCGCCCGTCCGGACAGCATCTTGAACGGCAAGTTGAACCAGGCGACGAGGGCCAAAATGGGCGCCCAACTCGCCAGAGAACACCCGGCAGACGCCGACATGGTGATCGGCGTGCCGGACTCTGCGATTCCTCACGCCATTGGCTATGCGAACGAGTCAGGCATCCCGTACGGAGAGGGACTTGTACGCAATCGTTACGTCGGACGCACCTTCATCCAACCGAACCAGCGGATGCGCGAACTCGGCGTCGGCATGAAGTTCAACGCGCTTCCGGCCGTGATCGCCGGGAAACGTCTGGTCGTCGTGGAGGACAGCATCGTTCGTGGAACGACCAAGTCCCGCGTCGTAAAGCTGCTCCGCAGCGCGGGCGCCGCGGAGATCCACGTCCGTATCGCGTCGCCACCGATCATATCCACCTGCCACTTTGGTGTTGATATGGCGACCGTTGACGAGTTGATAGCGGCCCGGAAAACGATCGAAGAGATCAGGGTTGAGATCGGCGCTGACTCACTCGGATACCTGAGTGTGGACGGCCTGCGTCAATCGGTAGAGGCTCGCGCCGGAACCTTCTGCAACGGTTGTTTTACCGGCAAGTACCCGATACCGGTACAACTGGAGATGAACAAGTTCGAGTTCGAAAAGGTCGGCGTAGGCGACGACTGACCACATCGCCGCAGCGGGTCCGGTCCATTTCGTTTGCCGTAGCCCTTCGCCCGTCCCCGTAACGAAACTGGTTCCGGTGAACGCCGTCCCGACGATTTTGGCGCCCGGCTTCAGGTCAGCGAGATACGTCTGACCGTGGGCATCGGTATCGGACACTCAACCTGGCTGGGCGACCACAGCTATTCCGCGACCGATCGTGGATCACGCCGGGCCAAACCTTTCCCGTGAGGCCGGGGCGTAATAAGCTGAGGTGACCCCTTCGCTCTCGACTAGGTCGCCCCTGTTTTTGCCTGTATCTGCCAATACCTGCCAATACCTGCCAACACATGAAGGTCGTGGCTGCACCGAAATGACTGCCAACACTTACCGGGCGGCCGGAGTCGATCTCAACGCTGCGAGCGCCCTCAAAGAACGGATCAAATCGGCGGCCGGTATAACGCTCGGCGGACGTGTTATCGGGCGTCCCGGCTTCTTTGCCGGCGTCTACGAACGGTCGCCCGACGACGACATGCTCATCGCCGCCAGCGCTGATGGCGTCGGCACCAAGCTCGCGGTCGGCCAGGCCGCACGCCGGTACCGCGGGTTAGGCGCGGACCTGGTCAATCATTGCGTCAACGACCTGCTCACCACGGGCGCTCGCCCGGCGTTCTTTCTCGACTACATCGGGATGTCGCACGCCGAACGGGAAGATGTCGTCGAGATCGCAGAGGGAATGGCCGCCGCATGTCGCGATGCTGGATGCGTCCTCCTGGGCGGAGAGACCGCCGTCATGCCCGGGCTTTACTCGGACGACGACCTCGATGTGGTGGGCTTCATCGCGGGATTCGTATCGCGGTCGGATCTGCTCGGTAGCGAAGCGGCGGAACCGGGCGACGTCTTGATCGGCGTGCCATCGAACGGTCCGCACACGAACGGCTACTCCCTGATCCGACGCGTGTTCGATATCGACGCACATCCTGAAGTGCTGGACAAGACCGAGTGGTCGCCCGACCTGGGGCGCTCGCTCGGCGACGCGTTGCTTGAGCCGCACCGAAGTTATCTCGATCCGCTCACCCCGGTGCTCGGCTTGATACGGGGGATGGCCCACATCACCGGCGGGGGGGTGTTCGAGAATCTCCCTCGGTCGCTCCCGAAGGGTCTCGGCGCGGACGTGGACCTTTCGAGTTGGGTGATACCTCCGTTGTTCCGGCTCATACAGGAACAGGGAGGCGTAGACAGGGATGAGATGTTCCGGGTGTTCAACATGGGACTCGGGATGGTCCTTGTGGCGTCGTCGGACCGTGCGGATGAGGTTACGGCGCTCGTTCCGGGCGCATGGGCCGTCGGCCGTGTCGTGGAGTGGGACATCTCCGCCGCCCGGGTATCGCTTATCTGACGGGTGGCGATCGCTTCACACAAGCCGGTCCGGCCGGCGTTTTCGACCAGACGAGAATTAGAAGAGGGATCTGTAGAGTTGACCTTTGCGCTGCTAAGTCCGTACGACAAGTCGGGACTCGTCGAGTTCGCCCGGGTAATCAAGGACGCCGGATACGACCTGCTGTCGACAGGTGGGACACACGCCGTTCTCGCCGGCGCAGGATTGCCGGTACGGCAGGTAGCGGACGTAACGGGATCTCCAGAGATACTGGACGGGCGCGTCAAAACACTCCACCCGGTGATCCACGGCGGACTTCTCGCTCGGCGGTCAGACCCGGACCACATGGCGCAGCTTGAGGACCAGGGCATCGAGCCGATCGATATCGTCGTGGGCAACTTGTACCCGTTTCGCGAGACGGTCGCCCGGCCCGGCGCTTCCTTCGAGGACGCGCTCGAAAATATCGACATCGGCGGACCGACCATGATCCGGGCGGCTGCCAAGAACCACCCGGATGTCGTGGTCGTCGTCGATCCGGATGACTATGAACGCGTCGGCGCGATGCTGGCGTCTGGCGGCGTTTCCGGCGAGGAGCGCCGCAGACTTGCGGCAAAGGCGTTTCAGCACGTCGCCCTCTACGACACAGCGGTGGCCAGTTACCTGCGTGACGCGGCCGACGATAGTGACCCGTCACAACTCTTTCCGGACGAGTTCACCGCGGGTTTCAAACTCCGCGGGGTACTCCGGTACGGCGAAAATCCGCACCAGCCGGGCGCTCTGTACTCACGTGACGGCGGTACCGGCGGGGGCATCGCCGGGGCCGAGCTGCTCCACGGGCGTGCGATGTCGTACATCAACTACCTGGACGCCGATGCGGCGTGGACTTCGGTAGCGATGCTGCCCTCGACCGCGGTCTCGGTCGTCAAGCACGCCAATACCTGCGGGCTCGCTATGCACGCCGATCAAACGGAGGCCTACAGGCGGGCCTTCGCCGGGGACCCGGTCTCGGCCTACGGAGGGATAGTCGGATTCAACTCAACCGTCACCGTGGAGACGGCGGAAGCGATGCGGCCCGTTTTTTACGAAGTCGTCGCTGCGCCCGGCTATGAACCCGAGGCGCTCGAGATCCTCAAGAAGAAGTCTCGAAACCTGCGGCTGTTGCGGGTCGTCCCGGAGTCGGAGATCGGCCTCGCTCTCCACACCGTCTCGGGCGGCGTCCTGATCCAGGCGCCCGACCGTGGGGAGGATGATCGGTCTCTCTGGAAGGTGGTCACCGAGCGGCAACCGACCGAGGACGAGAGGGCGGACCTTGAGTTCGCCTGGCACGCCTGCCGGTTGATCAAGTCGAACGCCATCGTGCTCGTGAAAGCTCGGGCGATCGTTGGCATGGGCGCCGGTCAGCCGAACCGCGTCAACAGCGCACATCTGGCGGTCCGCGCCGCTGCCGACGCCGCGGCGGGATCGGTACTGGCCTCTGACGCCTTCTTCCCGTTCCCGGATACCCTGGAACTTGCGGCGGAGGCGGGCGTCAAAGCAGCGATCTCACCCGCCGGGTCCATCCGTGACGATGAAGTGGTGGCCGCAGCGAATCGCCTCGGAATGGCGGTAATCATGACCGGCAACCGGCACTTCCTGCACTAAACCGTATGGCATCGTCATCCGAGTTGTCCCGACCATCCGGGACCGCGAGCGTCGAGATCGTTATACCGGTCCTCAACGAAGAGGCAGCTCTGCCTCGGTGCGTCGAGACGCTGGCCGGGTTCATTGAGGAGCACAGCGTAAGGGAGTGGCGGATCACCGTGGCGGACAACGGCTCGACAGATCGAACGCGGGAGGTCGCCGCCGAACTCGCCGCCAGGTTCGCAGAAAGGGGACCGCCGATCCGCGTAACATACCTCGAACAGCGCGGTCGGGGTCGCGCCTTGAAGAAAGCCTGGCTTGAGAGCGACGCAGACATCAGGTGCTACATGGACGTCGACTTGTCGACACGGCTCGACGGACTCATGCCGATCGTGGAGGCTCTGGAATCGGGGGAATACCAGGTCGGTATCGGCTCAAGGCTGCTGAAAGATTCAGAAGTGGTTGGCCGCAAACTCCAACGGGAGATCACATCGCGGGTCTACAACCTGATGCACCGAATCATGTTTTTCTCCCCGTTCCGGGATGCGCAGTGCGGGTTCAAGGCTGTCACACGCGAGGCCGCTGAAGTCTGCGTGCCGCTGGTGAAAAACGACAACTGGTTTTTCGATACCGAACTTCTGTTGATCGCGGTCAAGTCCGGATTCCGGATCAAAGAGCAACCGGTGCACTGGGAGGACGACCCGGACACCAGGGTCAAGGTTGCCGCTACGGCCGCCGAGGATATCAAGGGTCTGCTCAGGCTCCGCTTTGGCGGCGTGCCGCGCGGCGTCCGACGATGAACGACGGGCGAACCTTGACCCCCTATTCACCCGTAGTTAGAGTGACCGCACTCTCAACGGGAACGCGCCCGGAACCTTGTGTCTCCAGTGTCCGTAGATACCCCGGAACGCGCCCTGCCAACCACCCCGCTCTTGCCATGCCTTACAGGCGTCGATGAACAATCGCGAACCCGAGATCTCCAGATCGCTCGTGCTCGGCCATACCGCCGACATCGAACTTCATCGCGCCCGGGAGATACTGCGCAATGAATCCGTCAATCCCGAGGTAGTGATGGAGTTCGCGCCAGAGAGTGCGGGCGTCCTGGCCGGCGTGAACGAGGTTAAGACGCTTCTGAACAGAAACCTGCCCGAAACAGGGCGTGAGGTATGGGCCCTGGACGAGGGGAGCAGTTTTGACGCGAACGAGGTCGTGCTCCGCGTGCGCGCCCCATACGCATCGTTCGGCCTGTACGAGACGGCGATCAACGGCATGCTGGCCTCGTGTGCCGGCTGGGCCACCGCCGCAAGGGAGTGTGTCGACGCCGCAGACGGCGTGCCGATCATCTCCCTCGGCGCTCATCACGTCCATCCATCTGTAGTCGGCGTGATGGACTACTCGGCCGTGACCGGAGGCGCGAGCTCCTGCTCCTCGGTACTCGGCGCAAGGCTATCCGGCGTCACGGCATCGGGCACGATGGCCTCAGTGCTGGTGGTCGTAATTGGCGACGCTCGGACGGCTGTTGAGGCTTTTGACCGCAATATGCCTCCAGAGGTGCAGCGCGTCGCCGTTGTCGGGACGATAGGAGACGAGACGGTCGAGGCGCTGGAAGTTTCCAGGATGCTGCGGGACCGGTTGCGGGGCGTCCGACTAGAGTCGGTGCCTTCAAGGGGCGGCGTGACGCCGGAACTGGTTCACGAGCTTCGGGCGCGGCTGGACCAGGGTGGCTTCAATCACGTGGATATCTTCGTCAGCGGAGACCTGGACCCGGACCAGATTCGGGCGTTCACGGAGTCGAGCGCTCCGGTTGCGGTATTCGGAGTCGGTTACTTCATCGGCGCGGCCCGTCCGGTCAAATTCATCGCCGAGATTAAAGAGCTCGAGGGCCGCCCGGTCGCCCGGCGAGGTTTCATCCCAGGAATTACCCTGAACCCGCGCTTGACGCGGGTGCTGTAAAGGGTCGACGGCGACGCCGGCTCGTCGAACTCCATCCGGGAAACGGCGTTATCCGACGTCGGTGTTACTGAACCGGATGCAGAGCACCCGTTTCGTTTCGGCCGTTACCCGCGCCCACTCCGCGATCCGGAGACCGGCGACCCAGGCTATCCCCCGGTCCGATTCGATCAAGGGCGTACGGTCTCGCCATGAACGGGGGACTCCGGCGTTTACGAAAAGGTCCTGCACCCGCGCCGCCTCGTCCATCCCGAGGGGCTGAAAACGGTCGCCATCGAGGCGATTGCGTAGAGTGACGGCGGCCCCGACGGCATCGGCATCCGCGTACTCGGACATATCTGACCCGGTGTCCAGGTCGTCAGGACGGTCGACGATATCGGCCTCGATCCGCTTGCCGCCCAGGAACTTGTACCGCCCGGGAACCGGCAACTCCACCGGATCAAATGCGGCGGGGTAGGGCACGTCGTCCTGCCCTGTCGGGGCAAGTATCACGGAGTTGACCCTGGACTCGAACCGCATCCCATTCGGCAGGTCGAGGACCCGACCCGCTCCCTCCCCCGCCAGACGGTCCATCTCCGTCACGTGGGACCGTAGGAGATCGATCAAGGACCCTGTCGCCTCCGAGTACGCGCGGCGTAGCAAAGCCCTGCGCAGCGCGGGCGGAGTGGCGAGCAACGGCTCGCGGTGGAGTACCACGGCGTGGGTCTCAGTGTCGACATGGTCCAGGACGCGCTCCCACAACCCCTCGATCACTTCTTGTAGCGCAGCCAGTTCCTCCGACGCCGTGTCCGCGAGCCGGGATATCGACTCGGCCACGCGCGGATTGATCGCCTCGAGCTCCGGCATGACGTTCAGGCGGAGGCGATTCCGCGCGAAAGTGGTCGACTCGTTGCTGACATCCATCCGCGGGACGATCCCGCGCTCCCCGCAGTAGTTCTCGGTGTCGTCACGCCGGAGTCTCAACAGCGGCCGGACGACGGTTAACGGAGCGCCGCCCCATCGAAGCGGCGCCTGCGACACGAGTCGCATCCCGCGGACACCGGCTAGCCCGGACCCCCGCGCGATGTGGAGGAGAACGGTCTCGGCCTGGTCGTCGAGCGTGTGCCCCGTGGCCGCGGCCTGCGCACCCTCCTGCTCAGCTACGCGACTGAGGAAACCGTAACGCAGCCGCCGGGCCGCGTCCTCGAAAGAAAGACGTTGTTCCTTTGCGTATGCCGCGACGTCAGCGCCGTCGCCGATGTACGCCAGCCCCCTTAGCTTCGCGTTGGACCGCACATACTCCTCATCCGCGTCGGAGTCGACGCCCCGCATCCGGTGGTTGAAGTGGCAGACAATCACCGCCGGGCCTCCGCGCTCAGCGATGATGTGCAAAGCGTCCAATGCGGTCATCGAGTCGGCGCCGCCCGACACCGCCACGAGAAGCGGCCGTTTCGGGTCGATTTTGGCTTCCCACAACGCCGACTCTATGGTCGAGAGAACGGACTCAGACTCCGTTGAATGGGTTTCGCGTGTCACCGGGCGGGTGCGGCCTCTGAAGATGTCACCAAACGCCGGGCACGAACGCGTACGATCTTGTTGCCCGTCATCTCGATCACCTCGAATCTGATTGGGCCGCTTCGTACCCGATCCCCCACGCGGGGTATGCGCTGCAGCCGCTCGAGCAGGAATCCGGCGATAGTCTGGAAGTCGCCGTCCGGGATGCCCAGGTTGAGACGGTCGTTGGCGTCTTCGATCGGCATCCCAGCATCAAGCTCGAATGTGTTTGCATCGACCCTGACGAACATGTCGTCAGGCCGGAGCCCCTCCTCGCCGGTGGCGCCGATCGCCTGCTCGACGATCTTGGTGAGCGTGACCACTCCCGCAATCCCGCCGAACTCGTCGACGACAAGCGCCATCTTGTGCCCCGTTTCCTGCATGCTCCGGAACAGTTCGTCCAGTTTCTTCGTCACTGGAACGAACAGCGGCGTGCGCATGAGGCCGGTGACCGGGGCGTCGGTCTTGAAGTTACCACCGGCGATAGATTGCAGGACATCTTTTATAGAAAGTACGCCGACGACATCGTCGTGGTCATCGTCGAACACGGGAAACCGGGTGTGCGGGCTCTCGGTGTAGATCGCCATGAAACCTTCGCCCGTCGTGCCGAGCTCGATCCAATCGACCTCGTTTCGTGGCGTCATCACGTCCCGTACCTCAGACTCGCCAAATCGGAAGATGTTTTCCAACATCTCCCCCTGGCTCTCCTGCACGGTCCCTTCCGCCTCACCGACATCGATCAGCATCCGGAGTTCGCCCTCGGTTATCGTGGGCGTCATCAACGCCTCTTTGCCGCCGAGGGCGTGAGTAAGCACGCGCGGCACCAGGGTGAAAATCCAGACCACCGGGCCTGTGAACCGCATGAGCTGCAGCACCGGCCGCGACACCATGTGGGACCAACGTTCCGCACCGACGACGGCCAGCGATTTAGGCGTCAGCTCAGCCGCAACGACGATGATGATCGTCGCCCCCAGCGTCGCAAGGGCGATCACGCCTCCAGAGTTTCCCCACAGGCTGATCACGAGCGCCGTGCCTACCGTCGTGATCATGATGTTGAAGACATTCCCGATGAGCAGGATGGTCCCGAAGAACTTGTTGTACTGATCGGTGATCTGGACGATCGCGGCGGCGCTTGGGTCTCCCTGTTCCGAACGATGACGGACTCGGAACCGGTTGACCGAGACGATAGCGGCTTCAGACGCGCTGATCAGGGCGCTGCCTATGACGGCAACGACGATGATCAGGATTGACAGCACCATCCCGCGTTCTCCTCGCGGGCCGTCGCGCCGGTTTGCCCGGCGGCGGCCTCCATACGAAGAGTCTATCTCAGGCCACCGCCGACCCGTTCCTAGAACGAGATACAGGAACCGTGATTCGAGTCGGGGCTAACTTTCGTCTGCCGGCTCGATGAAAGTTTCGGGGACGGACCCCGGTTCGGACTCCTGTACGAATTCGTGGTCGGACTCTGACGGTGCGTTCTTGGCGGCGACCGCAGCCCGGATGGCGGCGTCGAGCTCGTCCCGGGTGGCTACTTCACGCTTCAAGAAAACTCGCGCCGCCTCACGGCCCTGGCCCAGGCGCGTGTCGCCGTAGGAGAAGAACGAGCCGCTCTTTTTGAGGATGCCGTGCTCGACGCCAAGGTCCAGCAGGGCGCCTTCCTTGCTGATCCCTTCTTTGAATAGGAACTCGAGCTCCGCTACACGGAACGGCGCTGCCACCTTGTTCTTCACTACGCGCGCGCGGACGCGGTTTCCGATGATCTCCGTCCCGTTCTTGATCGCTTCCATGCGACGGAGGTCGATACGG
>JAQBUX010000064.1 GCA_027623795.1 Chloroflexota bacterium | reverse complement strand
AGCCCTCGACCAACTGTTAGGATCGGCATGATAAAGGCAGTGTTGCGACGACCCATTGAACCTGAGCTGGGCGTGTCGATCAATGGGGACAGCCGGGTGTACTCGATACCGTTCTTGAGCGGCCGTGAGATCGTGAACGACACCGTCGGCGGGGTCCCGATAGCGGTCACGTGGTGTCCGCTCTGCTTCACCGGCATCGGATACAACCGAACGATCGACGGCGTCGAGCACACCTTCGGGGTGTCGGGGAAGCTGATCTTGAACGCTCTGGTGATGTACGACCACCAGAGTGGCTCGCTCTGGAGCCAGTTCCTGTCCCGGGGCGTCAAAGGTGAGTTCGCCGGCCGAGACCTTGAGATCGTGCCGATCGTACAGACGACTTACGGACAGTGGTTACGCGAGCATCCCGATACGGCGGTGCTGGACAAGGGGCGGCGCGGCGCGTTCGACCAGTATGACGGCTACTACATCGACGACGATGCCGGCGTCATCGGCGAGGCGAACGTCGATGACCGACTGGCCCGTAAGGACAAGGTTGTCGGACTCGGATTCGAGAACGACCCGAAGGCGTACCCGCTGTCCGCCCTTGATGTGAACCCGGTCGTCAACGACAGGGTGGCGGGCGAAGACGTGGTCGTGTTTTTTCAGCCCTCGACGGAGACGGCACTTGTCTACAACCGGGTCGTGGACGGTCGACGGCTTGAATTCGATCAGGTGATCGGTGGCGACGGCACCGTTTTGCTCCGCGACAGGGTTACGGGCACTCGCTTTTTGCCTTTCACAGGACGCGCCGTCGATGGGGAACTCGCTGGCGCGCAGCTAGAACGCGTCCACTCCGTCGTGTCGTTCTGGTTCGCCTGGTCTGATTTTTTCCCGGAGGCGGAACTGTATGAACTTTGAGGAGTGGCGCGGCGCCTCGACGACCGCTGACATTCACAACTGCACGGGACTGGGATGGATTGATACACATTGGGGACGCTAAAGGCGTGGTTCATATTCGCGACGGCCGTGACGGCGCTGGGCGTATTCGTGTTCCTCGGCGGTCCGACGTGGATGCAAAACGCGCTGCGGGCCAGGGAGACGATCGTGTTGCCGTCAGACACGGGGGATCCGACGGCGCCCGGCCGTGAGTTGACGATTATCACGTTGCTGGCCCGCGATGGCATTCCGGCCATCTTCGATCCGCTCTTCAAATCCCCGGCAGAGACCGACAACTACCTGCCGGATGAACCGGTCCTCGGGATATCCGTCAATGGCGACAACCGCGTCTACTCGATTCCGTTTCTGAGCGGCCGTGAGATCGTCAACGACACGGTGGGAGGGGTACCGGTCGCGGTCACGTGGTGACCCCTCTGTTTCACTGGCATCGGGTATGCCAGAACGATCGACGGCGTGGAGCACACCTTTGGCGTGTCCGGAAAGCTGATCATGAACGCCCTCGTGATGTACGACCGCGAGTCCGGGACGCTGTGGAGCCAGTTTCTTTCCCGGGGCGTCAAAGGGGAGTTCACCGGCCGGGACCTTGAGATCGTTCCCCTCGTGCAAACCACCTATGGCGAGTGGTTGAGGCAGCACCCGGATACGCTGGTCCTGGACAAGGGCCGGCGCGGCTCGTTCGATCCCTACGACAGTTACTACAGGAACAACTCCGCCGGAGTCATCGGTGAGTCCAACGGCGACACTCGACTGGACCGGAAAGACAAGGTCGTCGGGATTGGATTCGACGATGGACCAAGTGCGTTCGCGCTATCCGGGTTGGAGAACAATCCGGTCGTCAACGACACAGTGGCCGGGCGGGATGTCGTGATCTATTACCAGCGGTCGACCGAGACGGCGCTCGTATACGATCGAGTTCTCGACGGGCGATCCCTCGAATTCGAGCAGGTGATCGATGACGACGGCACTGCATTACTCCGCGACATAGCGACGGGCTCGCGCTTCCTGCCATTCACCGGCCGGGCTATCGACGGCGATCTCGCAGGTGCGCAGTTAGAGCGTGTCCACTCCGTCGTGTCGTTCTGGTTCGCCTGGTCCGACTTTTACCCGGATACCAGGCTGTATCCGCCAGCCTGACGGCGACAACGATCGCCGCGTATGCGACCGTTGGATTCCACGATTAGACTTTGTCTCGACCCCCACACAACGGTGTGCTTCGAAAATTCTGACATGTCGCATTTTTCGGGAGTGTAGATCTTGGACCTCAAGAACTGGATCCGTGACATCCCGGACTATCCGCAACCCGGCATCTTGTTCAGGGACCTCACGCCGTTGTTGAAAGCGCCCGAGGCGTTCAACTACGCAGTCGACAGTATTGTGGAGCGGTTCCGCGGTTCACCGATCGACGCCGTCGCCGCTATCGAGTCGCGGGGGTTCCTGTTCGGCACACCCGTGGCGCTCAAGCTGGGACTCCCTTTCGTTCCTTTGCGCAAGGAGAACAAACTTCCGCCGGAGGTGATCGGAGTCGACTTCGACCTTGAGTACGGCAGCGGTCGTATGGAGATCCGGGTCGATGCCCTGGAACAGGGCGACAGCGTACTCGTCGTGGATGACCTTCTGGCGACAGGCGGCACCGCTGAGGCGGCGGCGCATCTCGTCGAGCGATTGGGCGCACAGGTGCTCGCCATGTCTTTCGTCGTGGAGCTCGGCGCACTGAACGGACGGGCGCTGCTGGGGGACCATGAAGTCCACTCGCTGATCACATTCTGATCCCGGCCCGGCTGTGATTCGGGCCAACAAAAAACGCCCCGGCATGCGGGGCGTTGAGATCAGCGGACGGAGCAGGGATCAGGCTGCCAGATCGCCCCTCGACTCCCAGAAGTCATCGAGCGCGTCGAGAACGTCGCCTGTAAGCGAATCGATTTCACTCAACAGACGATCTTCCTCCTGGGCGACGGCGAGGGCGCCGAGGGCGGACAGCACTTCGGAGGCATGTATGTAATTCGCGGCGTATTTTGACATCACATGACCGTCTTTCTTAGATTAGAAAGATAGTGTTTCCCAGACTGTAGACCTGAACCGTGTTTACCTGCTAGCGGATTTCTTTTCGGAATTCGGTAACTTTCGCCGTGTGGTTTTTAGCCTGAACAGGATATTTTGCCCTGGTTACGCGAGGTACCACGGACGCCGGTTCCGTAAGACCCGTAAACGGTAAGCAGGTAGTTCTCCCGTTTACGGAGCACCATGAAAATCACTGATATCGCGACACTGGTAGTGGGAAATCCATGGAAGTACCGGGTCTTCGTAATCGTCGAGACCGGCTCCGCCTGTCCGGAATCGGCCAAGCGAGAGACGGGCGTTGCACGGCTCCGCATGTGGCGGCGGTAGAAGAGGTCAAGCATCTCGTGATCGGCAGGGATCCACGCGAGGCTCACGCCATATGGAATGAACTTTACCGCGCCGGGTACCTCGACATCACCCCCGCGATGTCGGGCGTCGAGATGGCCTGCCGGGACATCCTCGGCAAGTCCAACTTCCTACGACTATTTCAGCCTGGATGGAAACGGAGAACCGTCGCCCAGGAAGCCCGGGGATCGTCTTCTTAGCCCGAGGGATGAGCCCGCTCGAAGAACCATCGGGCGTGAGGCCGGTCCGTGTCACAATTCTCCAATCCGCGCAAACAGTTCCCGACCCGCGCCCCGAATTCAAGGACGTGATCGCATGACTTCCTTTGAGACACGCCGGCTCTCCGCCACCCCTGATGTGATCGCACCCGATGGGTCCGAAATCCGGTTGTTGAGCGTGGAGCGTGCCGGCGCAAGCATGGCCCATTGCACGCTGAACCGGGGCGCGGTCACGCGACCGATATTTCACCGGACCGTCGAGGAGGCATGGTTCTGCGTCGCCGGTGAAGGTAGATTGTGGAGGTCGATCGAAGGTCTCGATGAGACGATAAAGCTCGAACCGGGTATTGGGATCAGCATCGCCGTCGGGATGCGATTTCAGTTCAGGAACGACGGGTCGTTGCCTCTGGAGATCGTGATCGCAACCTTCCCGCCGTGGCCGGGGAATGGAGAGGCCGCCGGATGCGAAGGGGTCTGGGCGCCTACCGTCTAACGCCAACCTTCGATCCGCCAGCCGGTAAAGTAGGTGCCATGTTGAACAAGACACAACGGCTCCAGCAATGGTTCTCGGAGCGATCCCGTTCGGACGCCGAGCCGTATGGCGAGTTCCAGCACGTCGGCGCCAACCAGACGCTCGTGCGGATCTTGCTGACGGACGTCGCGGTGACGCCGGAGACAGCCGTCCTCGACGCCGCATGTGGAATTGGCGGCAACGCTCGATGGCTGGCGTCGTTGTACGGCTGCGTCGTCTGGGGCTATGACATCGACGAACAGGCGCTCACGACGGCCGGGGAGCTGGCGGAGATTGAGGGCGTCGCGGACCTGTGCCGCTTCGTTTCGGACCGCGACACGGCCCTTAGCTTCGACGACGAACAGTTCGACGTCGTGCTATCGACGGAGGGCTTCTATCACCCTCCCGAAATATTCCGCGTGCTCAAACCGGGCGGAAGGTTCTTGCTTACGGATTTCTTTGAATCGAGCGAGGTTAGCGGAGAGTCGATCGCCGCACAGTACGGCATGGAACTTGAGCTATCCCACGACGTAACCGACCTGGCGCTCGGCTTTCTCAGGGCGAAGGAGATCGAGGCCAGCCTTCTCGCAGACGCCGGCCTGATCGATGCGCGCCAGCTTGTCGAGGTGATGAACTCGGGCAACAGGCGATACTCCTCCAGTGGGGGCCGGCACATCCTCGCGCGCATGCGTAAACCCAACTAACGATCGGGCGCACGGAGGCTGGAGGCGGCCGCGAATACCACCGGGGAGAGCCGAAGCGGTACGCGAGTGTCGGGGTCTGATGGGATCGTGTAAGCATCTGACGACCGCTACCGGATGCCCGGAACCGTGTAGGGGCGGTTACCGTGTAAAGACGGTTCCGCGAACGTAGTCCGCGTCGTCGCTCGCGAGGAACGCCATAACTGCCGCCACACCTGCAGGGTCGGCAAGTGAAGCCATCGTGCGTTCGAAGTTTTCGCGATCTCCGGTCTGCTCGTAACTGTCCCGAACCTGCGCGACTTTGAGTGGTGTGTCGATACTTCCGGGCGCGACGTCGTTCACCCGTATTCCGAAGCGCGCCAGGCGCTGCTCCAGCACCATCGCAAGCCCGTGGACTCCGCCCTTACTGGACCCGTACGCGAAAGAAGAACTCCCGCCTTTCACGCCCGCGCCTGAGGACGTCAGGATCATCACGCCGCGACCGGCGGGGCGCATGACCGCAGCGACATGCTTCGCGATAAGAAACGAGCCTTTGAGGTTTATCCCGATCACGCGGTCCCACGTGTCTTCCGGGAACTCCTCAAGGTCGATGTCGGCGCCGTCAAGCACCCCGGCGATGTGGAGTAGTACGTCGACGCCGCCGAGCCACCCTGCGGCGTCCCGGACAGCAGCTTCGACGCTCTCGTCGTCCCCGACATCGGCGTGCCAGTAGCGCGCCTGATCGCCGATGCGGGCTGCGATCTCCCTGCCCGCATCGTCAGCTACGTCCAGCAGGGCGACTCTGGCGCCTTCACCGGCGGCTCGGAGCGCCGTGGCTTTGCCGATCCCGCTGGCGGCGCCGGTGACGACGATCCGCTTTCCGTCCAGTCCCATGAATGACACCCCTGTCGGACATCCGCCGACATCATAATCGCCCCGGGCTGCTCCGCTGCCAGTCGTCGGATCCTTACTCCACGGGCTCGTCCCACTCGATGCCGGCGCGCGCCGCCGCCGCGTTCAGGCCGTCGCGGGCGGCCGGAACCTTGTCATCCGGCAGATGTTCGATCAGAACGTGGGCGTCTGGCCTGGCCTTTTGCATCTGCCTCAGGAATACCTCCTGGTTGAGCAGCCCGTCCCCGATCACCGTCTCCTCGAAGTGCGGCAACAGTCCTTCAATAAGTGTGAAGTCTTTGGCGTGCGCGGCGATCGTGACATGGCCGAGCTGGCCAAACAGGTCGGCCAGCAAGGAGACCGAATCGTAGGCCGCCTCCAACCTCCCGACGTAGTTGACGGGGTCCATGTTGAAACCCATCGCAGGCGAGCCGACGGCGTCGAAGAACTTGCGGGTTCGTGTCGCGGAGAACAACGGGCAGACGACGCCGCCCTCCACGGCGAGCATCACGCCCTCGTCGGCGGCGGCCTGCGAGGCCTCGGTCGCCGACCGCACCAGCCGATCGAACACGGCGTTGGAGCGGTTGTCCGGGTGGGGAAGCCAGGCGCCCCGCCGGTTCATCGAGCCCGGCCTGAGGTACGTGTTTGAGCCGCCCAGCATCCGGGTGATCGCCGTCATCCGCTTCAATGATTCGACTGTGTTTCGTCGGATCGACTCGTCGGGGCTGATCAATCCACCGCCGTACTCCCCAACGGTCTGCCCGAGTGCGAGTCCCGCGGAGTCGAATGCGTTTCGCACTCGCTCCACGATGGCCGGATCGGGGTCGGCCGGATCCCCGACCCGCACCTGTAACGTCCGAAACCCGTGTTCCCGTACGGCCCGCGTTACGTCTTCGTCGATCGTCGTCCAATCGCCGGGCGTGAGTCCGGCTACACCAAGCAGCATTAATACCTCGTTCCAACTAGCCCGGCCCGGGCCCGCTACCGCTGGCCCATGTACCGCGCGCTTCGGGTGCCGGGGCTTCGCGCGCCGTTCTCGCGTTCCGATTCGATATGGGTCTTCACCGCCGCGAGCCATGTTTGGCCAAAATAGTCGAGCGGTTCGCGGAGCCGTTCCGGCATCAACGCCGCCACCCGGCCTTCGTAGGACGCTTCGCTTGTGAGCACGGTCCTGCGATAGTCGCCGCTGAGCCGGAACATCTGGCGATGGCGTGAGAACAGGTGCCGGGCGGTCCAGCCGATGAGATGCGGCTCCTCGTAAACCCGGAACTGACCGGTGAACCGGAACATTTTCACGCCGAACTTGAAGCCGCGGCGGTCCATCGGCTCGTCATCGGTCCAGTAAGCCTTGCCGATGTCCGGATGCCACTCGGACCAGTATTCCACCTGAGCGATTCGCTCCCAGACCCTTTTCGGGGGGGCGAAGATCTCGATCTCGTGATTGAGCACGATCGGCGCGTCGCGGTTGATCTCCATAATCGAGGCAGATTGTAATCCCACCTGCCGTCCGGTTGACCGAGCCGAGACCTGCAACGCAGGATCAGGCGTTCGTCATCGCCGCGAACATTAGTGCAGATAATCAGCGAGCGACGCCAACACCGTCCGGGAAGATGCGAACGCTGCGTCGTGCGACATACCCGGCAGCGACACAAAGCGGGCGTTCGGCATCTCAGCCGCCGCACGCTTCGCCCCGTCGTGAAAATCAGGGTCCGCCGTGCCGGCGTAAAGCAGGGTCTCCCGGGTGATCTGATCGGCTTGTTCTCCGACGCCGATCCAGCCTGCCCACGCCTCACCCGCCGCCGCAAGCCCTTCTGCGTCGCCAGAAAGTAGCCGGTTTCGTAGCCCGGACACCAGTTTTCCGCCCAGCGCCCGCCCGCGCTCTTCGACGAAACCCTTCATGCCGCGTTGACGGAGCAGCGTGGTCATCCTGGTCGGCCGGGGTCTGCCGGTCGTCGAGGTCCCGTACGGATGCATACCTCCGGCGATGAGGCGGTCGACCCGGTTCGGGGCGTCGACCGCGAGTTGAAACCCGACCGCGGCGCCCATCGAGTAGCCCCAGAATGTGACCGATCGGACTTCGGCGGCGTCGAGCACGGCTTCCACATCCTCTACAAAGCGTTTCGGCGCAAAGTCTTCTTCCAGGGCGGGCGACTCGCTGGAACCGTGACCCCTGGCATCAATCAGGATGAGTCGGTACCGATCTCGTAGTGCAGAAACGTATCCAAAATCACGCCACGATTCGATATCGGACGTCCAGCCATGGTGGAGGAGGAGAGGCGGCGATGACTCGTCCCCCTCTATCTCATAGTGGATGGAAACGTTGTTGGAGGAAACGAAGGGCATGTACGTATATCTTTGAGGGCCGATAGAGGCGATAACGGACCGCTGATCGGCCGACCGGTGACAACTGAAGCTGAACGGACCCGCCTGTGTCGTGTGTCCCTGAGTATGAGTCAGGTGCGAGTAACAGTATGCGAATAACCGATGCCGCACTTGAGTGCGCAGGTGCGTGGGACGAGCGCATCGTTCTTGAACATCGGCAGACGGATCGATTTCGCGATCCTCCGGAACATGAGGACCCGTGGACCGGGCTTGCGTGGAGTTTCGCCCCGCCTGATCGCGACGAAGCGGACCTCGACCCGGCGATACCAGCGATGGAGGCGTACCTCGGCCAGGAGGACACCGTGATCGATGTCGGAGCGGGCGGCGGGAGGATCGCGATCCCACTGGCGGCGCGGTGTGCTCACGTCACCGCCGTCGAGCCGTCCGACGCGATGCGAAGGCAGCTTGAATCGTCTCTCGTTGAACTCGGCGTGACGAACGTGTCTGTGATTCCGGAAAGGTGGGAGACGGCCGGGTTGGCTGCGGCCGACCATGTGGTTTGCTCGCACGTCATGTACGCAACGGCGCCGATCCTTCCGTTCCTGGAGAAACTGAACGATCATGCCAGCAAACGGGTGACCGTCATGCTCCGAGAGCAAGCTCCACAGGCGAACTTTCACGAACTTTTTGAACGGCTCCACGGCGAAAAACGAATCGCTCTGCCGGCGATGCCGGAGTTCCGCCGCCTGCTTGAGTCGCTCGATATCGAACACGACGTGCACAGACTTGAGGACCGCCCGCACGGCACGTTCCCGAACGCCGAAGTCGCACTGGCGCGGTCCACGCAGCGACTGTTCCTCGTCCCCGGTTCGCAGAACGCTACACGTCTCGCAGAGTTGCTGCCGGGTTGCCTCGTTTCGGACGGCAACGGTGTGAAGTTCATCTGGGCTGAACCACAGCGCGGCTGGTTGGTCACCTGGGCGACGGTCTAGTTCTTCCACGTCCGTGCCGCGGCGTGTAACCTGCGCCCGGCGACGACCTTCGCGACACGGCCGCCGTCACAGGCCGAATAATTTTCGCCGGATCAGTTTTTCAACCAGAAGGGCATAGAAATGAAGATCACTGGAATCGATACCTTCGTCGTGGACGCCGGGTGGCGCCCCTGGCAGTACATCGCCGTACGTACCGACGAAGGGATCACCGGATACGGCGAGTGCTCGGACGGTAGGAATCCCTACGGCGTGGTCGAGACCGCCAAAGAGTTTGAGGTGATACTCATCGGCAAGGATCCGCGTGCGGTAGAGGCCCGTTACTGGGACATGTACCGAATGGGTCGGCAGAGCCCGGGCGGCATCGCCGCCAAGGCGATCGCGGGTATAGACATGGCGCTATGGGACATCAAGGGCAAGGCGCTGGGCATTCCGGTATACGAAATCGCCGGCGGGCCCATGCGAGAGCGTCAGCGTGTCTACTGGTCGCACTGCGGCAGCTCTCGGATGGCGAATTCCGAGTTGATCGGCGTTCCGCCTATCAACAACTGGAATGACGTCACCGCACTCGGCAAAGAAGTCGTCGAGCGCGGCTTCACGGCGCTCAAGACCAACCCCCTCTTCCCCGGAGAGGTTTCGTACGGCTCCGCCCGGCTTGGCGGGTTCGGCGGCGGCCCGGGCACCACAGACGGCAACGTCACGAACGAGTTTCTGGACCACATCCGCACCCAGATCGGCACGTTCCGGGACGCCGTCGGCCCGTACGTAGACATCGCACTGGACTTGAACTTCAACTTCAGAGTTGAGGCCGCGAAACGAATCGTCAAGGCGCTCGAAGAGTTCCGCATGATGTGGGTCGAGATCGACATCTACGAGCCAGAGGGATTGCGCGAGATTCGGGACTCTACGACCGTGCCGATCTGCTCGGGCGAGAACCTGATCACACCGCGCGACTATCGGCGTTACTTTGAGGCCCGGGCCATGGACGTCTGCATGGTGGACCTGCCGTGGAACGGCTTTACGCAGTCGAAAAAGGTCGCCGACATGGCGGAGACTTTTGACATCAACGTCGCGCCGCACAACTACTACAGCCACCTGTCCACCCTCCACTCGATGCACCTGTGTGCGTCGGTCGGGAATATCCGGATCTCTGAGATCGATATCGACGACGTACCGTGGAAGGATGACCTGCTGACAGAGAAGATAGAGATCGAGAACGGTGAGGTGATCATCCCCAATCGGCCGGGTTGGGGCGGAGACCTGAACGAAGAGGTCGCCCGCGCCCACGTCTGGGAGCGGGGACGGCGGCCTGGCTACTCAACTCCGGCAAGGGCCTAACCCTGAATCTAGTGTTGGGAATCTAGCGCCGGGCACGGGTCGTAGTCCGGGTTGACGGTACCGCGTGCGAATTTGCGCCGCGCCTGAAACCCGCGTGACCGACCCGTGTTCGGCATTTGTCTGACATCTGTTCTCAAATCAGGGCCCTGCGGAGGAGCGTGGCGATTGCGGTTCTGGCCGATCAGGCGTACCCACCGCAATGTTGCGCGCCGACTGTGGCCCCTTCTAGCTTTGATGACGCTGGCGGTCGTCGCTTGCGGATCTGACGAATCCGTTGAACCTGTCGATCAGACGCTCACTGTTGCGCTCCCCTCGTTCTGGGCGGAGACGCTTGACCCTGCCATGGACGGACAGCCGGGCCTCCAGTATCACGGCCACATGTACGACTATCTGGTCGGGGTCGGACCCGACGGCCGTTTCGACCAGGCATACGGGCTGCTTGAGAGTTGGAACCCGGGCGACGACGCGTCTACCTACACGCTGACGTTGAAAAAGGGCGTCAAGTGGCACGACGGCGTTGAGGTGACATCGGCCGACATCGCCTACTCCGTCGGCCACTACACACGCCCCGAGGCGCGGTGCGCTGTCTGTCCGGTGCTGGCGGGGGTCATCGATCGCGTGGAGACAACCGGGCGTTACACCGCGGTGCTCCACCTGACCGCGCCACACGTCTCAATCATGCACGCGCTCGGCGCTGTCGCCGGTGACTCACCGTTGCTACCGGCGCACGCCCCTGACGCCGTCCCGTCGATCGGGACAGGCCCGTGGAAGTACTCCGACCGTGCGGAAGGCGAGTGGATCGAGTACACAGCGAATCGTGACTACTGGGATCAGGAACGGGTCCCTGGATTCGCCCGGCTGCGTCTGGTCCTTGCGCCGGAGCCCGGCACGCGCGCCGAAATGTTGAAGCGCGGTGAGGTCGATATGACGGTCCTCCGTCCGTCCGGGCGGCCGTGGTCGATCGACGAGCCGCAGGGAGACGTGCCCTCGGTGCGCGACGCCGGGTTCCAGATTTCCGGACCGAAGTACGTGAACACAACGGTTATCCGCCTGTTCACGGCGTCAGAGCCGGACTCGCTCAACAACAACGTGGATTTCCGAAAAGCGCTGGCTCTGGGCATCGACAGTCGATCCATCGTCGATGCGACCTACGAGCCGGAGGTTGGGGAGGTCGCCGCCGGTTCGGCGCTTTTCAGTCCTCTGTCCGACGGCTACGATCCGGAGTTGCCGGCCTATCCATATGACCCCGATACGGCACGCCAGGCCCTGGAATCATCCGGCTACGATGGCGAACCCATATACATCTTCTCTGCGCCGTCTTACGGACTGACAGAGTTGATCGAAATCAACGACTTGATCGCCGAAAATCTGCGCGGCATTGGAATGAATGTCGAGGTGATGGCCGCCTCTTACACCGACATCCTGAGCCGGCACTCTGCCCGCCCCCAGCAGTTTGAGGATGTCGGCCCGGCGCCACTTTTCCACGGCGTGAACTATCAGACCTGGCCCGACATTCTGGGCGGTATCAAACGCTACATGACGTCCGACCCGGCGGCCCTTCTCACCTACCACGATCT
>JAQBUX010000063.1 GCA_027623795.1 Chloroflexota bacterium | reverse complement strand
CGGGGGGATGAAGGACTCTTCAAGCGGCAACCGAGAGCAGGGCAAGGCGGCGATCGAGTTCTTCACGCACCGCAAGACGATCTACATGGACCGAAGCGCGACGTAGGGCGCGGCGGCATACTCGATTGGGAGCACGATGCACAGCTCGTGCCCGCCCCGAGCCGGGGTCGGTTTAGGACCAGCGCACCATAACGGCATCTGGATCTTCGCCGAGAGCACTGATCATTTCGATTGCCAATCGACTGTGATCCAACGCACTGTAGTTGAGATCGAGCCACATTTCGGCAACTTGGAAGGGTCTGAGGAAGGGTTTACCGTCCGATCGAACGGGATCGCGGTGCACGATATGCGTACCTTGTGATGTAACAATCGGGCATTTTGATGGATTCAGTCGGTCTCGTGAAACAAGCCAATTGGCGGTGGATATCTGCAAACCGCTCCATGTCTTTACCGGTGAGACCGACCCGTCCCCGAACCTGATGTCCGAAGGGGCGGGTTGGCCTCTTCTTCTTCGGAGGTTCGACATTTCGGACCGCAGGGATTTCCATGCGTTGCCGATGTGAGCTGCTCCGGAGATGATCGTCGGATAGTTCGGTTGTGGGGATTGATCGCCGGGGGGCGCTGCTTCGTCACCCAAAGGGACCGCGGTATTCGGAACCGACGGAGTTTCGGGATTCCCACCGTCCGTGAAATTTCCGCGCCAGAGCCAGAGCAACCTCAATGCGGAGAGATTGTTCGCATCGTTACCAATATCAACCTTGAATATGATCTTTTCAGGGTTTGGAACGGCCCGAAAGGTTTCGTAGACCTCCCAGCGCTGCCCGTCAGATACAGCGAAATATTTGACACCTTGCTCATTGCAGTAGGTGATGGCTTGGGCCAGCTTGTCCGCAAGAGGTGTTCCCAAAGATTTGGCCTCAATGAACGCCACTGGCCGGGATTCTCGACCATTGAACAACGCATAGTCGACCCGACCGTTGCCAGCACTGAACTCGGGAATTACCTGCCCCGGATCGTGGACATCCCATCCCAGTTGGGCCAGCACCGGGTCGATAAGTGCCGAGCGCGTAAGTGCCTCATTACGGCGTAGCTGAGGACCGTATTCGGATGCACGGGTCCGCAACTCGCCAAGGTATTGAGCTAGGTCGTCCAACCACACGTTGATGCCTCCTACGCAGTGTCCAAACGCAGTCTAAACGCTGTCGCGACTTTGCGATCTAGCAATCGGAAGGCGATCATAACCCTCAGGCTTGCTTTTGCGATCCGTGGACATTTCATCCACCCGCTCATCCCCGTGTCCGTCCAACGTTGCGCCGCTTGCGCCAACAGCAGCGCTCGGCGATCCGATGCGCGGGGTGCGTCGTCGACCTGAACGACGGGTCAGCTTGTTCGCCGAAACAGCTATCTTGACGGACTGTGAAATGGACCCTGTGACCACGGGTGCGAAGCCCACAAATCTGAACAAAGTCAAAACCAAATAGAACCTCTCAGGAAATGGTTCAACTGCGTTTAGATTCGTCTGGGTAGTGGTCTCAGGTCAGACGCGAAAGAACCCCGATGACGGTGTTCTCCGCAGATGGCAACTTTTATCCACGGGTCTGAATGGATCATCCGCCCGGGCTGCGGCTGCTCCCGCGGTCGAGTCGTTGTATGCCGGGGTCTCTTTGCAATGTTCTCGCACGCTGTTAGTAACGACGCTGACTCTGATCAGCATGCTGGCCCTTGCATGCGCCCGTGGAACTGAAGCGCTCGATTCAGAGCTCACCGCGGCTCCTGTTGACCCTGAGTCGGGATTGACTCTGGTCATCGGGGACATCTCAGACGAACCGACCAAGAAGATTGAACGTTTCCTCCCTCTCGCTGAATACCTGGCCGCCAACCTGGAAGAGTTCGGCTACACCGCAGGGGACGTCCTGATTGCGTCGAGCATCGATGATATGGCCCGTCTCGTTAACGATGGGAGGGTCGATGTGTACATGGACAGCCCGTACCCTTCCCTGCAGGTTCAGCGGCAAACTGAATCGGAACTCCTCTTGCGCCGATGGAAGAGCGGGAACTCGTCGTACTGGAGCGTGTTCGCGGCCAGGACAGACGCCGCCCTTGAAGACCTTGAGAGCTTGAGAGGCCGGGTGGTGGCCGCCGAGGAACCCTTCTCGACCAGTGGATTCGCGCTGCCGGTCAGTGAACTGATCGCCAGCGGCATCCCCGTGGTCATTGTTGACGGGCCGCAAGAGGACGTTCCGTCTGACACCGTCGGCGTCTGGTTCACGCGGGATGAAGAAAATAGTGTCGACGCTTTGTCGATTGGTATCGTCCCGGCCGCGATGTTCTCAAATGTTGACTTCGAAGAGCTTCCGGAAGACGTGAAGGCCGAGCTCCACATCATCGGCTCAACAGGCTCGGTCCCGCGCCAGGTGACGTCCGTGGGACGGCATGTCAACCCGGTGATCGCCGGCCGCATCTCTGAGTTACTGCGACAACTGGAGGATTCTGAGGAGGGTCTGGCTCTTTTGGAGCACGTCAAAACCGCCAGGTTTGATCTCATCCCTGACGCCGACTCGATCCCCCCGCAAATTGATGTGGATGTCGCAGTCATCGATCTGACCCGATCTGCGGCCGTTGAACACGGCCTCAAAATCGCTCGTGAGCAGAAATCTTGCGGGCGACACACTGGCACGGTGAGAGAGCAATGAGCGAAAACAGATTCGATACTTCAAAGCTGGACATCCGTGAATTCAAGGCGCGGCTTGATTACCTTGAACTCACGGAACTCACGGATACCGATGCCAGGCTGCTGCAGAGCCTCAGTTCCTGGGCTGACTCGGTGGCCGGAGACTTCGCAAAGAAGTTCTACGACAGGCAGTTCAAACAGGCTGGCTTCGTAAAGATCGTCGAGGCTGCCGGGTCCAACCGCCAGAGGCTGGAAGGCGCCCAGGCCGCCTACATGAAATCACTGTTCGATGGTCTACCCGATGCGCAGTACATCGCCATGCGCCAGCACATCGGTAGCCTCCATGCGAGGATTGACGTTACCCCTGATTGGTACATCTCCTCATACCAGTGGTACGCCGAACTGCTCTACCCAATGGTCCGGTCCAAGCTCCGGCTCAAACGCGGCGCTGCCAACCGTGCGGTGCTGGCCATCTCGAAACTGCTCCTCTTTGACCAGGCCATCATCATGGACGAGTACGTCAAGCAGGTCGTCGAGCTAGCGCGGGAACGGCAAGAGATGCTGGACAAGGAGAACACCGAACTTCAGCGCCTGGATCGAAGCAAGAATGAATTTCTTTCGGGCCTCTCCCACGAACTGAAGACGCCCCTCGCCGCCATGCTCGGATTCACAAACATCCTGTCTAGAAACTCCGACAAAAGGCTCGATCCGGATCATCTCGACAAGTTGAACCGGATAGACCGGAACGGGCGACGGCTGGACACATTGATCGCGGATCTGCTGGATCTGTCGAAGATCGAATCCAAGCAGATAACGCTTTCAATCGAGTCGATCAATGTTGCCGAGTTGATCGATGAGGTTCGCGCTAGTTTTGAAATAATCGTCAGCGGCAAAGGTCAGTCACTGGTCGCTGAGTCCGACCATGGGCCGGCGTGGATCACCGGGGATCGCGGACGCATTTACCAGGTCGTATCGAATCTCGTCAGTAACGCGTCGAAGTACTCTGAGAAAGGCGCAGAGATCGTTATCCGCTCCGAAACTCTGGCCAAGCGGCTCTTTGTGTCTGTGATCGACGAAGGACCCGGACTAGAAAAACAAGATCAGGACAGGCTGTTCGACCTGTTCTACCGAACGGCGGAAGCTGAAAAATCAGCGACCCCGGGAACCGGTATCGGCCTCTACATCTGTCGCAAGATCGTCGAGATGCACGGCGGCGAGATCTCCGTCGTAAGCGAACGAGGATCGGGAGCGACCTTTACCGTCAAGTTGCCGGGCGTCGAATACACGGCGCCAGTAACGATTGCCGACGATCGACCTCGATTCCAAAACAGGCTCGCAGATCTTCCGGCAACGGCTTAGGACCTATATGGGCATCAAGATTCTGGTCGTTGACGATGAACCCGATGTTCGGGACTTGCTTGCCAATCTGCTGGCCGACGCCGGGTATGAAATCGAGGAAATGACCGACGGTAGGGACATCGTCGCAAGGGCCACGAGTTGGCGTCCGGCGCTGATCATCCTGGACCTGACGATGCCGAACGTGGACGGCTTCGAAGCGTTGAAACTGCTCAAGGCGGACCCGCGAACAGCCGGGATCCCTGTGATAGTGGCCTCGGCGCAGACCCAGAAAGAGACCCTGGTCTCGGTGGGGGATCTGGGCGCTGCCGACTTCCTTGTCAAGCCGTGGGAGCCGGGTGAGGCCGAGTGGAGGGTCGGGCAGTGCCTGAAGTTGTGCTCCGAAGAGCGCGCCGCCTAGAGCGCGACATCACCCCTCCGCCTCCGGCGAGAAACGAACGCACCATGAGCGAAGCCGGGCGGGTCGCGATGAAGGGTCAGAGACTCAGGTCGACGGGCTCGCGACCGTGGTCGTCCTCCGCCTTACCCATCCATCCCTGAATCGGTCCAGCTTTGCGCCACGTCTATGCAGCGCATGAACTGCGTGCCCGGTCGGGACCGGATGTAGTTGATCAGCTTCTCCAACGCCATCAGCCGGGCGAGGCGACCCGAGGTGTACGGGTGCATCGTCAGCATGAACGACCGGTTTAACCGATGTGCCCCGTCGAACTCCCACTTCCAGGCCTCCAGGACGTCCTGCGGCGTCGCCATCGGGGCGGTTCGGCCCTGTACCGGCGAAAAGTTGTAGTACGGCACGTCGTCAAGCGACCAGTGGACGGGCAGCTCGACCAGTCGCCCGCCCTCCGCATCCACGAAGTACGGGATGTCATCGCCCATGAGACTGGAGTCGTACACAAACCCGCGCTCCTTGAGCAGGTCCAACGACTTCGCGCTCAACTCCCATGACGGCGACCGGTAGCCCAGCGGACGCTCACCCGTGATCCGCTCCAGTATCTCCAACCCCTTGTCGAGAATCGCCGCCTCTTCGCCCTCACCAGACAGGGTCGCGGGCGGCTCGTGCTTGTACCCGTGGTGAGCGATTTCGTGTCCGCGTAAGGCGACATCCCTGACGGCGCCCTCGTGCCGCTCCGCGACCCAGCCGGGGACGAAGAACGTGGCTTTGATGTCCAGATCGTCGAGCAGGTTGAGGATCCGCGGCACGGCCACGCTCGGCCCGAACTCGCCCATCGACATCACGCTCGGCTGGTTCTCAAGCTCCGGGTTACGGTTCAAAATCCCCGACGGGCCGTCCATGTCGAAGGTCAGCATGGCGACGCATCGAGTGTCGCCCGGCCAGATTCCGCTCATCTCGACCTCCGTCTCTGGTTCCAGCTATCGGGTGCGCCTCGGCGGCGGGGTTCAGGCAAACCGAGCGCTTGCCATCGCGGCAACGGCGAGCACCACGAACACGGCGTGCAACTGCTCGTAAATGCGGACCCGGCGCTCAAGCCCGTCGATGTTGAACATGCTCGTCTCGGGTGAGTTGAGTCGCCGTATGCGGGCCTGGCTCATACCCGTAATCGCCCCGAGCCCGAAGGCGATGATAGAGGCCAGAATGCCTATCCCCATCGCCCATCCCCATCCCGAATCGAACAGATCGGCGAAGTCCCTGCCCGGCGTGCGGGAGATCAACATAAAGCCGGCGAGGATGGTGATCACCGCCGAGCCGGTCACGACCGGGCCGGCGATCTTGTTCACAGACTCCGTAACCGATCGCTCCACCTCGGGGCCAAGCGCCCGCAGCCGCGGGTTGAGTACAAACGCGGTAAACACGGCGCTCCCGACCCAGACAGCGGCCGGAACGATGTGAACAACGCGCATCAGTGCGACTTCGGAATCCATGGAACCTCGGAATCTCTTTCAGATCGGCAGGCCGGCTTCGCCCCGGACGGCATTCTATCGGCCGCGGCGGGCCGCGGCGCCCTACTGCTCTGAGCGTAAAGTAACTCCAATTCAGGTAAACGACGGATCCATGTCCGGAGATTTAGATGCACGAGCTATTAAGCAGTTCGGCGACGCAGATCGCGAAGGCCATCAGAAACCGGGAGGTTTCGGCCGAGGAGATGGTTCGGGCGACACTCGAACGTATCGACGAGGTCAACCCCAAGCTGAACGCGGTCGTCGCGCTGGCCACCGACCGGGCGCTGGCGGAGGCCAGAGAACGGGACGCCGAAACGGCCCGTGGGGAGTCCCGCGGCCCGTTACACGGCGTCCCGATCACGCTGAAGGACTCGCACGACACCGAGGGCATCGTCACCACCGGCGGGACGACGGGTCGGGCCGGGAACGTTCCGGACGCGGATTCACCGCCCGTCGCCCGTATGCGCGCCGCTGGAGCGGTAGTTCTGGGCAAGACCAACACGCCCGAGTTCACGATGTCGTTCATCACCGAAAATCTCGTCTACGGCAAGACCAACAACCCGTACGACGTGACGCGCACGCCCGGCGGCAGTAGCGGCGGGGCGGCCGCGATCGTGGCGTCCTGCGGGGCGTTCCTTGAGCTTGGCTCTGACCTCGGCGGCAGCGTGCGAGTGCCTTCCCACTACTGCGGCATCGCCGGGTTGAAGACGTCCGCCGGGCGCGTGCCGCGGACCGGCCACGCGTTCCCGTGGGGTGGGCCGTTGGATCGATTCGGGACTGTCGGCCCGTTGGCGAGGCGCGTCGAGGACCTGGCGCTTGTGTTGCCGATCATCTCAGGCCCGGACTGGATAGACCCGTTCGTCGAGCCGGTGCCCATCAGGGATCCCGGAGAGGTGAACGTCTCCGGGCTACGTGTGGCCTTCTTCACCGACAACGGACTCCAAACGCCGACATCCGAAATCCTGGATGCCGTCAGGTCGGCCGCCGGCGTAGTTGCCGACGCTGGAGCCCGGGTTGAAGAGTCGCGTCCCGCGGCCATCGCCCGCGCCTCGGAGCTGGCGTATCGATCGTTCGGGGCAGATGGCGGATACCTCTCGCGCAAGTTGCTGAGGGAGTCCGGCACCTCGAAGCCGTCGCGCTTCCTGGAGCAGCGCGCAGACGGCCCCCCGGAAAATAGCCCTTCAGTCGAGGAGTACGCGGCCCTGCTGCACGATGTGGACGATGTCCGCAGTGAGCTGCTCGGCTTCATGAAGGACTACGACGCCATCATCTGCCCTGTTGCGGCGCAACCGGCGCCGACGCACGAGGACGCAGAAGGATTGATCTACACCTACACGGCGGCGCACAACCTGAGCGGGTTGCCCGGCGCCGTTGTACGAGGCGGCACGTCGCCCGAGGGCTTGCCGATCGGCGTCCAGATCGTGGCGCAACCGTGGCGGGAAGACGTCGCGCTGGCGGTGGCGTCGGTGATTGAAGAGGCCACCGGCGGCTGGCAAGCGCCTGCGATTTGAAGTAACGCAGCGGGGCGGGTCCGCATTGTCAGAAATTCAGACACAGGAGAAATCGACGATGGACGATCTGCTGAGCGCATCCGCAACTGCGCTGGCCGAGAAGATCCGGTCGAAACAGGTGTCGTCTGTCGAGGTCGTGACGGCGAACCTGAACCGGATCAACGAGGTCAACCCGGCGTTGAACGCCGTCGTCCAAATCGTCGCGGAGCGCGCTCTGAGCGAAGCGGCGGCGTGCGACTCTGAACTTGCCAGGGGCGAAATACGTGGTCCGCTGCACGGGGCGCCGTTCACGTTGAAGGATTCCCACGACACCGAAGGGATCATCTCCACCGGCGGAACCACTGGACGGTCCGAACACGTTCCAGACGCCGACTCCCCACCCACCGCCCGGCTGCGCGCTGCGGGCGGCGTCCTGCTCGGCAAGACCAACACTCCCGAGCTGACCTTCGCCGGATTTACCGACAACCTGATCTACGGCCGGACGAGCAATCCATACGACCTCGGACGGACGCCCGGCGGGAGCAGCGGTGGAGCGGCGGCCATCGTCGCGTCGGGCGGATCGCCTTTTGATCTCGGCAGCGATACCCGCGGGAGCATTCGGGGACCCGCGAACAACTGCGGCATCGCCGGGTTGAAGCCGACGTCCGGCCGCGTGCCGCGAACGGGGCACATCGTGCCACCGGGTGGCCTTCGCGACGCGTTCACAGCGATCGGTCCGCTTGCCCGGCGGGTTGAAGACCTGACCCTGATCTTCCCGCTAATAGCCGGGCCGGACTGGCGCGATCCCTACATGGTCGATATGCCGATCGGCCGCCCCAGCGACGTCGATATCAAAAAATTGCGAGTGGCGACGTACGACGACAACGGGCTGTGGACACCCACGACGGAAATCAAGGCGGCGGTTGGGAATGCGGCGGCATCCGTAGCAGACGCAGGCGCCGCTGTTACAGACATCCTGCCTGCCGCCGTGACAAGGGCCACCGCGTTGAGCCTGGAAGGCAGGGTCGCCGTCGCCACGGGCGATGCCAGTGGGATCGGAACACGCACGGCGGACGGTGGAGCCTATACCCGGATGCTACTCGAACGCTACGGCACGACCCGGCTTAGCCCGAAGATACAGTCCGGCCTGGACAACGAAGGCGCATTGGACGCCAACAGCCTTGCCCGGTTCCTGAATGCAATCGATCTTGTCGCGGGCGGAGATGCTGGCGTTCATGGAGGGGTATGACGTCATCGTGTGCCCCGTCTCGGGACTCCCCGCCCCGCTACACGAGGACTCCGACGCAAATACGAAGGGTGGTTACATGCACATCTACAACCTGACCGGATGGCCCGGCGCCGTGGTGCGTGTCGGGACGTCGCCTGAGGGTCTGCCCATCGGCGTCCAGGTAGTGGCGCGGCCGTGGCGGGAAGATTTCGCGCTGGCGGTGGCCTCGGTGATCGAGAAGTCCACAGGCGGCTGGCAAGCGCCTGAGATTTGATCTGGTCACTGGAGAGAGAGAAGTATGTCTGCCCGATCTATCCCTCTGCGCTTATGGCGAGGAAGCCTTCGAAACCTCGATCAAACATGGCGCGCGCGACCTGCTTCGCCCTATTTCGAATAATCACTTGGTCACTGCTGAGGGCAGACCGGATAACCGTCATGATCGCGTCGCGACCCGCGTAAAGATCCCAATGCTCATGTTCGCCCTCGACGAGCCGTTGAAGTATCTCGATCGCGCGACCAGGATCCTCGCCTCCAGCCTGGGCAAGCCATTCCACGACCTCCGGGAATGATTGGTTGAAGGCGGTCGGGGCGAGCTGGGAAGCCAAGGCAAGTTGCTGCATGCGCCAGTCGCGAGGCAACCACTCGGCGGACAACCACGTTGCCAGGGCTCCGAGTTCTGACGCCTCCTTGGGCGTAAACTCCGCACTCTCCATTCCCACAAGGCCTGAATCCGGCTAAGCGGGTCTGCCGGGACCGCATCAGAACTTCGCGTCACGCTTCTGCCAACAAATTCAAGTACATCTCTCCGGGTCGCGGGCTGGGCGTTGGCGAAATAGCGTGAAAGCAATTCATCCGGAGGTTCCAGATCGAGTTCGCCTTGCCAGAACATCACAGTTAGATGCTCCCCGAGGCGCACCACGGGGTTATCGCGCCCAAATGAGTCCTCGGCAACGGGTGTCTCGGGCACCCGGGCGACCGCGGCACGATACTGCTCGCGCAACGCGTCAAAAACCAGCTTAGATATCCGGGCGCCAAACGTGAGATGCGCGTTGAACGCCGCGGCGGTCGATTCGATCGGGGACGCAGGAAAGAACAGGTTTGCCCGCGCACCGGCCCAATCGCGATCTATAGCGAAAAGGGCACCGAACCACGATCCAAGGGCAGCCTGCACTCCCCTCGACGTTTCGATAGCAGGGTCGAGGCGGCGGTCCAATGCCGCAGTCAACTCAGGTAGTCCAGAAACAGCGTCGCGAACGGGCTCATTTGTCTCCTGACGAATCCCTCGAGCACGCCAGCCAGCGTAACGGCAGGCTGCGTGCGTGGCCTCTCCGCGTACCGTATTCAGAGACATCGTGAAGGGAGCGTATTCGTACCTCACCAATTGCTCTTCGCCGTCAACGGTCGGATCAGGGTCCTCAAGGAGTGTCTCGACAAGGGCAAAAGTTCGGTCGGCCAACTTCGTGGGAATGGAACTCTTTCCGGCGCGAAGCCCTTGGTTGATCAGTTGCGCTACGTAGCGCCTTGCCTCAGCAGGACTCAGGCGCGATACGGCTTCGTCCGTGGTATACGACTGATTCAGGAGTTCTTCTGAGATCGTAAGAGCACCTGACCAATCGACCTGCTCTTCGGCTTCCACGGCGTTTCGCAACGCAGTCACGACGCTTGCTAGATACGGCCATGGAGTTCCCAAAAACCCCAACGCACCGCGACTGTACCGACCGGGATTCCCACGAACCGTTTGCTCCACGACTCCGCGCAGACCACCTACAGTGGGCGCGGGCGGCCATCGTCCTCGGTCATGTGGGGGTTCATATGTTTTGAGGTACTCCGCGAGGTCTGCAATGCTCATATCGCGGAGCTCTTCCAGTTCCTTTGGACTTTGTTCTCCTACCCAACTCCGGGTTTCCACCGGCGTTCTGATCGGCGGCCGCTCCCCAAGGATGTCGACTAACTCCGCATACTGATTTTTGAGATCCTCTGGAAGCCATTCCGAAACGGGCGCGAGCCTGTCTCGTATTTCCCGTTGGCGGCGTCGCTCGATTTCGGCAGCTGTCGGCGCGTCCCGGCCCCACACTGCAAGAAGCTCGCGCGCCTCATCTTCGTCCAGGCCACTGCGTGCCCAGTCGAGATACGCCGATTTGTCGTCCTCGTTGAGGAATCGGAATGAGTCCCGGGCCAAGAGCGTGAATTCGCGGTCAGAACCGGCATTGTCGATTCGTGTAGCTTCAAGGAGCAGCGAGCCAGCAACATCCGGTCGTTCTTCGGCGACCGCGCGGGCAAGATCTAGTGCGAGCCGGTTAAAGATCGTCCATCTGTGCGCGTTGAGCGATTGAACCAGTTGATCTGTCGAGGCTGGGTCTTGATTTACGAGCTTGAGCAGAGCTGAACGCAGTCCCGTAACAAGCGTTCCACGTGGTTCAGAACTTGATCCTTCGTCGCGATCGAGGTGACTTCGCCAAAATTCGGAGCTATCCCAGCCGGTCCCGGCATTGTGATGACCCCACGGAATGAGATTCGAGAGCCATTCGATTAGCAGATTGGAGACGCGCGTCGGCGCCCACTCGATAAGTCCGGGCGCGCAGCGTTCAAACAGGTGCGCGTATTCACTAGCGCCCAGCGCCGCAACCGCTCGCGGTTCTGAGGTCAGATTCGAGATCGGACCTGCGGCGGGCTGCTTGTTCTCACTAGCCTTGGCCGCGACGGGTTCGTGAGCAGGTGCTTCGATACCGAAAATGGCAGTGAACGTAGTGAGAGCTGCATTAGTTTCCGTTTCCGCGAGGTGCGTGACCAATTCGGATGCGAGGTTCGGCAACCGCCAACTCGCATCTTCACGAACCCACCGTGAGACCAAGTTCGCGAGACGCCCTGCGATCGGCGCAGGCATTTTCAATGCCGCGGAGACGGCGTCTGCTCTGACCAACGGATTACGTGTGTGTGCCAGGTGGGTGGTGATGACTTCGGCCACTTGCCCAGGGGCGATGGTCGCTACTCGTTCGAGGTACCTCGAAGCGGGCCACCACAATTCGCCGATATCGGTCGTCGTCGCGCCCGGCTCTGGCGGATGTTGAAGCTGACCGGCCTCGAGAAGAGGCCCGATCCAATCCGGTGTGGTGAGGTGGTCGAAAAAGTAACGCTCTTTGACCATATCGCCGTCGATGAACTCAAGGGCGGCGTCCACGTCAACTCTAGTTGGCACCTTGCTCCCCTTTGGAAATGATGGCGTCCAACATTTCAATGTCTACGAAGGGACGAGGATAGAAGTGGCTCCGGAAAACTGAACAGTGGGGATAAGTGGATTCTCTGCTCCAACC
>JAQBUX010000062.1 GCA_027623795.1 Chloroflexota bacterium | reverse complement strand
CTGGCGCTCAACTATCCGGAGTGCGTCAAACACCTCGGTCCGTACGTCCCCGGGAGCGCAATTCCGAACGGCGCCCGGGTTCCCGGCGCCGATCACGTGCTCGATCCAGTGAAAGCCGCATTCGATATCGGCTGCACGATCCGCTGGCTGGACTTCAACGACACCTGGCTGGCGGCGGAGTGGGGACACCCGTCAGACAATCTTGGCGGGATCCTCGCGGTAACCGACTGGTTATCCCGAACGCGGGTAGCCAACGGCGACGCGCCGTTCACGGTCCGTGACGTGCTGACGGCGATGATCGCCGCCCACGAGATACAGGGCGTCATCGCGCTCGAAAACAGCTTCAACCGGGTCGGAATCGACCACGTCTTGCTGGTAAAGGTCGCCACCGCCGCTGTTACCACCGGATTAATGGGCGGAGACCGGGACACAGTGATCAACGCCGTCTCAAACGCCTGGCTGGACGCCACCCTTCGCACCTACCGGCACGCTCCAAACACCGGCTCGCGCAAGTCCTGGGCCGCGGGGGACGCCACAAGCCGTGGGGTCCGCATGGCGATGATGGCGATGACGGGCGAGATGGGATACCCGACCGCCCTGTCTGCGCCGGGTTGGGGGTTCTACGACAGATGGTTCGGGGGTAAACCTTTTTCCATGCAACAGCCATTCGGCACGTACGTCATGGAGAACGTTCTGTTCAAGATCGCCTTCCCGGCGGAGTTCCACGGACAGACTGCAGTGGAGGCGGCGTTCGCCCTTCACCCGCAAGTCGCCAACCGGCTTGACGAGATTGAGTCAGTCACGATAACCACCCAGGAGTCGGCGGCCCGGATCATCGACAAGTCCGGCCCGCTCGACAACCCTGCGGACCGGGATCACTGCATCCAGTACATGACGGCGGTCGGGTTGATCTTTGGCGAGTTGAACGCAGACCACTACGAGAACGAGACCGCCGCGGACCCGAGGATCGACGCCTTACGGGACCGGATGACCGTCGTCGAGGACCAGCGTTACACCAGCGAGTACCTGGACCCCGACAAGCGATCGATCGCCAACGCCGTACAGGTCCGCTTCAAAGACGGTTCGAGCACAAACAAGGTTGAGGTCGAGTACCCGCTCGGCCACCGGCGGCGACGGGACGAGGCGATCCCGCGGCTGATCGATAAGTTGCGGCACAACCTTGGGACGCGACTGCCGTCGGAACGAGTCGAGCGTGCCATAGCGCTCGCCGAGGACCCCGCGTCGCTGGAATCGATGCCCGTCCCGGAGTTCGTCGAGTTGTTCCTGCCCTAGGCGCCGACCCTGTCTGGGCGGAACCTGACTCCTCTACCGATTTCACTCTCGCCTCCCCGCCCGCCGGGAGTTGGAGTCGCCGGAATACCCTTTGACGCGAGACGGCGCAGGCAAAACCTGCGCCGTCTCAATCTACTATCCGGGGTTAATCAGGACTGCGAGAGCGGCAAATCGATCGTGGCGCCAATCTGCATCGAGTGAGTCACGGCGTCCGTGAACTCCATGTACTTCACACCTGTCGTGAAGTCGGTGTGGGTAATCGGCTCGATGCCGCGGATGGCGTTGATGAACTCTTCTTCGACCCGCCACGCGCCGACCTTCTCGGCCGGGATGCTCACCGGACTCATCTGAGCGTCGCCACGCTGGCCTGCGGACAGATTCAACTGTCCGCCCTCGCTTACGAGCCTGAGCGTTCCCTCGGTCCCATGTATCCAGACGTCTGCCATCGGACCAAATCCGGAAATGTTGGACACCTGGATGTGGGCCTGACCGCCCGCCTCCAGCCCGGCAATGATGTCGATCTGGTCCGGAATGTTGCCTGTGCTTCGTCGGCGGCCTTCAGAATCCAGGCGGTACTTGATCACGTTCTGACCCGAGGCCATGACGCTGGAGTAGTCGCCGAGCCAGCGCATCATCGCCTCCGACCAGATGCCCATGCTCATGATGTTGTTGCCGGAGTAGTCCCGGCTGTCGCGCCAGTGCATCTCCTGCTCCCAGTCCGGAAACTTTCCGGTCCCAATCCGGGCGTCCACGCTGACAATGTCTCCGACATAGCCCTCGGAGATCATGTCGATTATCTGACGGTCCACCCCCAGGGTGTGGGGCGCCGGAACGATCTGGGCGATCAGGTCAGGACGTTCTTTTGATACGTTGAACATCGCGTGGGCTTCGGCCGAGTTCGCGGCCATGCGGGCCTCTACCATTACGTGCTTATCAGACTCCAACGCGGCGATCGTCAGGACCGAGTGCATGTACGGCCAGGTGCCGATGCAAACCGCGTCGATCTCGTCGTCGTCAATGATGTCTATCCAGTTTTCCACCGGGTTCGGGATTCCAAACTCGTCCGCGAACCGCTGGGAGGAAGCCATGCTGCGATTTGCCACAGCGACAACCTCAACACCCTCGATGGCCTGCAGCTTGGGGGCGTGATGAAGCCGGGTATTGCCTCCCGCTCCGATCAATCCGACTCGAATCGTATCCATGGTCATGCTGACGCCTCCTTGCCTGGGAACGAATATCAAATGGGGGGCGGAGAACCGTGTCCCATCGGCCTCCGTCACTCATATCTTTCAAGGCGGTCAAGCGTAAGAGCCTGAGGCTTGAGTGTCGAGTCCCTCATCTGGTCGACGACCCGCCACGGGAGCCGGCATCCGGCGTGCTAGCATCTGCGCCCCCCAAACTCCCGACACCCTCCAAACAAGGAGCCCGGCTCGATTGGCCGACGATATCGGATTTCGCGACGTGACGGTCGACGCAGAACACGTCGTGATTGAGTGGTCGGACGGCGTGACCTGCCGGTATCCGTTCCGATACCTGAGGCTCCAGTGCGGATGTGCGGGTTGCGTTGAGGAGATGACCGGTCGCCAACTCCTGTCGGTATCGTCGGTACCTGACGACATTCTGATCGTGGACTACATGCCGACCGGCCGGTATGCGCTGCAGTTCATGTTCACCGACGGTCACAGCACCGGGATCTACCCGCTCAAACACTTGCGGGCGATGTCCCGGTTCGACGCGGTCCTGTGCGAGGGCGGGGAGTAGCGGGCATTACCGGCCTGCGCGGAATAATCACGCGTGTAGATTGCCTATGAATGCACAACAAAGTATCGCCAACATCGAAACGCTGATCGGCGAACTCGAAGCGTTTTCGCCCAATCGAGATAATCCAGAGTTCGTCCAATGGCGCCCAATGGCAGGAACGACCCTCCGAGCAGCCTTGGGCGCCGAACACCAATTACTCGACGATTTCACCAAGGTATCGTTCTTACCAAGAGTCGTTGTAAGAGACACGGCTCGGCAATCGAAATATCGTCATGATGCGTTCGAGCGCGGAAGGAACACAGCTTTAGGAATCCTTCGAGCCGCCATTTTCGAGCTTGGAACATCAGGGGCGAGCACACACGAACAGAGTGGATTCGACGCGGCACTCTGGAGTCATGTTGGACATCTGGCCGAAGACGGGCGCTGGCATGAACTCGCTAGCCAAACGGCCATATTTTTCGAGGATCGACTTCGGGCGTGGGCTGGACAGCCGGCGGAACGAATCGGGCGCGACCTTGTTTTAAGTGTTCTAAAACCGGAGGGCGGGATATTCCCTCTGGGAATTACCGGAAGCGAAGCCCAGGGATGGCAGCAACTCGGACTAGGCTTCGTTCAGGCCGTGCGTAACGTCGATCTTCATCGCATACAGCAGCGCGAGGACGCGAGGATCTACGCGATCGGAGTGGTCGGGACGGCGAGTCTAATCTTGACCCAACTTCGGCATCAGCACGGCAACAGTTTCCGATCGATTTGAGAGACGACCACCGGTTACCGTGATCAGGCGGGTTGACGGACTTCGAGTCCGGCAAGCAGCCGGTCAGAGGCCCGTGCGATCTCCCGAACGGCACGATCGAATGCCTTCTCGTTGGCCTGCGATGGCTTGCGGAATCCGCTGATTTTGCGAACGTACTGAAGCGCGGCGGCACGGGTGTCGTCCTCGGTCACTGTGTCCAGATACGGCGGGCGAAGCGTCTTGATGCTGCGGCACATGGTATTACTCCTTCCGATACCAAGTCTGTTAATGCGATGCTCGCCAGCTCTCCTGGCAAGGCTGGTGAACAAGCGTGGTGACGAAGGTTGAGCACGCTCGATCTCGCGGTACAGATCCCTCCGCTTCGGTCGGGATGACTTGGCGGGGCGTTGGTCGGGATGACATGACGGGGCGAGACGCCTGCTTATCCCTCGCTACACCCCCAGGAGCGCCCGTGTCGTCGCGACCACATCCGCGGGCGACGGGATGAAGGCGTCCTCAAGCGGTTTGCTGTACGGCACCGGGGTGTGCGGGCCGGTCACTCGTTTGATCGGCGCATCAAGGCTGTCGAAAGCTCGATCAGCAACCAGTGCGGCGATGTCAGTGGCCATGTTGCAGCGCGGCGTGTCTTCGTCAACGATCACAATCCGATTGGTCTTCGCGACCGACTCCAGAACGATGTCTTCGTCGACCGGCGACAGGCTCAGCATGTCGATAACTTCGGCATCGATCCCGTGCTCCGCCAGCGTCTCGGCCGCAAGGCGGCATACCTCAGACGTGTAGGACATGCCGACGAGGGTCACGTCCGAGCCGCGGCGCAGGTACCGGCCCTTGCCGAGCTCGATGGTGAACGACTCGTCAGGCACAAAGCTGCTCATGTTGATCAGCTTCTTGTGGTTGCAGATGATGACCGGATCGTCGTCCCGGATCGCGGCAGCAAGCAGCCCTCGACAGGTGTAAGCGTCCGAAGGCGCGACGCACTTTAACCCCGGGATGTGGGCGACGATCGAGTAGAAGTTCTGCGAGTGCTGCGCGGAATACCCGGCGGCGACGCCGGACCGGGCGAACAGGGTGATCGGGATCTTCCCCTGCCCGCCAAACATGTACCGGTTCTTAGCGGCGTTCGACAACAACTGGTCCCACGCCACGGTGATGAAGTCAAAGTACATGAGGTCCACCACAGGGCGTGACCCGGTGAGCGCCGCGCCGATTGCGGCGCCGACAAATCCCGCCTCCGAGATCGGCGTGTCGCGAATGCGCTCCTTGCCGAACTCCTGGATCAGCCCCTTGGTGGCGGCGAACGCCCCTCCCCATGAGTCGATGATCCCGAGATGTTCGCGTCCCGCGCCGCCGGCGACGTCCTCGCCCATAACGAACACGTCCGGGTCGCGCCGGAGTTCTTCACCGAGCGTCTTGTTAAACGCCTCCCGGTAGCGCATCTCGCTACCCGGCACGTCAAATCCGGGGCCAAGCGGGTTGTGACTGGTCTGGATGGTCATGTGTGCGGAACCTCTCTAATGGACCGTCGGAAGGCAATGGCTGCGGAACTTCCAGAATCTCCCTCGCCCCAACCTTCTCCCACCGGGAGAGGGGGCAACTTGTTCCAGCCGTCCGGCGGCGAACGGAATTTGAACTGCTACCGGAGCCCCAGAACGGAGTTGGAGTAATTCACGTACACGTCGCTGTACAGCTCCTCGAGTGGGGGCAAGGGGCTCTCCTCGGCGAACTTGACCGCGGCCTGGATTTCCTCATCGATCGCGTTCCTGATGCGTTCCATCTCCACGTCATCCATCAGATATTGCTCGGCGACGCGCCGCTCGAAATTGGGCAGCGGGTCACGGGCCTTCCACAGCTCTTCCTCTTCCGGGAGACGGTAAGTGTGGGGATCATCGGCGTGGTAGTGACCGTGATAACGGTAGGTCTTCAATTCGAGAAAACTCGGCCCGTCGCCCGCCCTCGCACGGGCGACCGCCTCACCGGCGGCGTCGTAAACGGCGAACACATCCATGCCGTCCACGACAACCCCCGGCATCGAGTAAGCCGCCGCCCTATCGGCGATGTCGGGGACCGACACGGCGTACTCGACCGGCGTGGACTCTGCGTAGTGGTTGTTTTCGCACACAAATATCACGGGCAACTTCCAGATCGAGGCGAGGTTCATGCTCTCGTGGATCGTTCCTTCGCCGGTCGCGCCATCACCGAAGAAGGAGACGCCTACCGTTCCATCTCCCTTCAGCTTGGCGGTGAGCGCAGCCCCGACGGCCAGCGGGATGCCCGCGCCAACGATGCCGTTCGCGCCGAGCATGCCCTTCGTGAAATCGGCGATATGCATCGAGCCGCCCTTGCCCTTGCACAAACCCGTATATTTCCCAAATATCTCGGCCATCATGCCGGACGTATCGACGCCCTTGGCGATGCAGTGGCCGTGCCCGCGATGGGTGCTTCCGATCCAGTCCTTGTCCGTCAGGTGGGCGCAAACGCCGGTCGGCCCCGCCTCCTCGCCGTCAGACGTGTGGGCGACGCCCATGGATTTGCCAAGCGCGGTCTGCTCCAACAACACCTCTTCGAACCGCCGGATGCGGTACATGGTGGAGTAGATCCAGCGCAGTTTTTCCGGGGTGATCTCCATCACTGTCTCCGTCCCGCTTCTTCCCGGTTGTCTCAGGCCGGTTTTCTCGGGCCAGTTGTTTCAACCAGGAAGATAGCCGGATGCTGGCGGTTGCTTTCATTTGGGGTGATCTGTCGTTTGCGACGCACATACGCCGAGCCACGCGTCCGCTCGAACATCGGAACGCGTAGCGGCGGTCACACGCGCTACAAGTCGAACGAGCGCAATCCTAGCACCGGGAAGCGAGGCCGATGCACACGTGACGGCCGACAGGGCTACGGCCATCAGTCCGGCGAGTCGCCCTTAGCGGATATCCCATGACTCAAGGAGGACGGAGCCGTCCGGCGCGAGTGACTCCGCCAGTCCGGCCTGCGACCACCTGTAGACGTCTTCCACGAACAGTGGAACCGCGGCCACGTCGATCTGGACGAGTATCGTTTCAGCCTGCCGGTACGCCCGGGCGCGGTCTGGAAGTTCGGTAAAGATTGCGCCCTGGTCGACGGCGGCGTCGAAAGAATCTTCGGCGTACCCTCCCACGTTCAATACGGAGTCAGACCGGTACAAAATCCGAAGCCATCCGTCGGCATCAAGGTACGGGCTCTCATGGCGTTCGATCCAAACGGTCGGCCCGGCCTGTTGGGACCATGCGCCGTCCACGCGTTCGACTTCCGCTACGGGGACGATCAGGCCGAACGCCTGCCGCCAGAACTGCGAGATCGCGTCAGCGACCGCGGGCCCGTTACCGCCGCCGGCGAAAGACAACGTGAACCCCTCCAGCGCATGGAAATCCGGGTATCCCGCCTCGGCGAGAAGATCACGGGCGCGCTGCACGTCAAAATCCAGGCCGATCCCACTTCCGGAAGGCGCGCCACCGGGAACTCCGGGCGGAGTGAGCGTTGACGCCGAACGAGACGGCCCGTCCGCCGTTTCACTTATCAGTGCGGCGCGATCTATCGCCACGCCGAACGCCCGGCGTACGAGCACGTTATCGAAGGGCGGCTGCGAAACGTCGAACCGCAGCGAGTACGCCGAACGACCGGAAACTACCTCTGCAGCCAAGCTCGGCGAGGGACTGATTTCAGATTTCGACAGAGGAGTCGTCAACCCGACGATCGCGTTGGCCACACCGTTCTCAACCATGGCGGCCGCCGCGTCGGTTGGCGCCGAAACGAACACGATGCCGTCCAGCCGGGCGATTCCGGAGCCGTTGTAGTCAGGGTTGCGGGCGAGAACAAGGTTCCCTCCCGGCACGCGGTTGATTACCCGGAATGGGCCGCTCGACACGATATCCGCGCTGTCGAACCAGTCGGGGTCGCCTTCAGCGAGATGGCGCGGCTGCGGAAAAGCCGACGGTCGTGCCAACAAGGACGGAAGGAACGAGGCCGGTATGTTGGTCTCGACGACGAGCGTCGTGTCGTCCGTCGCTCGCACGCCAACGAAGCTCGCATCCGCTTCGTCAACGAGGTACTCAGCGCCTCCACGGATTACCGACGCCAGGAGGGTCTGGTCCGGCGACGCGTTCGCAGGGTCGAGGCTCCTGAGGATGCCGAACACCGCGTCATGGGCCGTAAGGGCCGTCCCGTCACTCCATCGAACGTCGCTGTTCAGGATGAAGGTCTGAAGCAGCCCGTCCGGAGACACCGACCAGGAGTCAACAAGGTCCGCAGCAATACCGTCCGCGTTGAGCCTGAACAGTCCGGCGAACAGAGCGCGAACCAACCCCTCGGACAAACTTCCTTCGGAGACCGCCGAGGGGTCCAGCGAGCCAATCTCGGCTGTGAGGGCGATGTAGGCCACGCGTTCGTCAGAGGCGGACGCGGCGCCGATCACTTCAGCCGTCCCGGAATCCGCGACCTCTGTGGCGTCACCGGCATCCGGCGTCGTAACTCCGTCCGGGACTACCGAAGTCGATGTCGGTAGTGCGGGCACGAAAGCTGTCGCAGCGGGTTGAGCGGTCGGCGCGTCGGGTGCGGCGGCCGCACCCTCGTCCACGGCCAGCGCCGAGCCACCGCACGCGACCGCGATCACGACGACTATCGCCGCAGGTAGTGCGCGAAGGTTGATGGCGGCAGTTCGGATCAAGTGCATGCTCAAGTTGGGAGGCGCCCCAGAAGGGCCTACAAGTGGGAAACTGGGGTATTGCGACTGCCGGATCAACCGGATAAGGGCGGCGGGTGGATCAACGTAATCAGTCCGTCACGGTATCCCCAAGACACACCGGGAACGCGAATTGGTGAAGGCGCGAAACGCCCTCGAAAAAAACGGCATGGGAGCCGTTCGACATCTACAGGACACAGAGGCACGGCGCACATGGGACGGATCTACATCGACGTCGAGGAGAGCAGGAACTGCGGATACCATCCGATGCAGACGTTCGAGACGCAGACTGACGAACGTGAGGTGATTGAGCTGTGGCTACCCGGCGTACCGGGGCGGATCGGTCCTCACCTGGTGGTGGGGTGGTCCAGCGATAACGGCAACGAGGGCGGGCCGGGGCCGGTGACCCTGGTCGAGGTGACCGATTCCGGCGCCGCTGTTTCCTTGCTGGTGGCCGGCGGAGACTACGGGCTACGGATCAAGCCGGAAGGTGCCGGTGACTGGTCGCTTGACGCGACCGAGCAGTGGGGCGAGCCGTACATGCTTCTCGACCCCGAAGGGGCACACAAAGCTACCAACGCCGGGGAATGACGCGAATGAAGCGGTCGTCCGAGCGCGCACCCGGTGCGCGGGGCCAGCCGTCGTCGGCCGCGATCGGGTGGCTAGGGTCTGGGATCGCGGGGCGTGAACAACGAACCGCCACCGGACGATGAAGGGGAGGCTCCGGCTTTCTTGCCGAACAGGCGGCCGAGCGGGTTTTTGCTTCCGGCCGCGGCGACGGCTATCGCCCCCGCAATGCCAGCGGCAGCAATTCCCGCGAACTTGCGACGGGTTACGCCCTCTGGAACCGGCTGGACCTGCTCTTGCAAGAACTACCCCGCTTCAATTGGGTTTTCCCGGAGAACGTCAAGTTGACGGCCCGGGATAACGACCCACGCGGTGGGCGTATAAGGGTCATCACGAAAGTATAGGTACCCGCAGCCGGCCTCGGCAAGAACTATTTACCGGCGGCTGGTCGGCGCCGCTTTGCTCGGCCTTTCGGCACACGCCGCGCAAATGCGCCTTGACACACAAATCCCGCAAATGATAGTTTTCACATGCCGTTTGACGGGGCCGATTTTTTGCCTTGATCGAACGTAATTGACACACCGTTGCCAGCGCCGAGTGCGGTCGCCATCGCCCGGTCGAGTAACAGGACGGACCCCCAAAATCGATGCCGGACCCCGCCCCCCTTCTCCAAGGTGACTGGTCGGACAACGGAGCGGCCCTGAAGCTGCTGTGGGTCAACCTCCTTTTGGTGATCACGGCCGCTACCACGCTGGGATTCGCCCACGCGATCATTCCTTCGGCGGTCGACACCGGCACGTTCTCTCAGCGCATGACCCGCGTCCGTCCGGCCCTTTATGTGATCGGCGCGATCGCGATCATCATCGCCATCGCCAACGTCTTCATCATTGCGGGTTTCGCCAAGGGGTGGATAGAAGATGTTTACCCCAGGTGGTACCAGTAACCCCGAGAACGTTCTACAACATCGGGCCGGTCGACCGGTCATCGGAATGAGTTGTCGCGCGCCGCGACGAGTGGTGAAAAAGCCCTGAATCAGCAGCCACAATCGGAATCTGGCCGGCCCGCATGGGTCAAGGTCCTCATCCCGGTCCTCGCAGTTGGAGGAGTCGGCGTCACCGCCGTACTCGGGTTCGTGATGGTGTTCATCATCACGGCGTGGTTTGGCAATCCATTGCCCGTCTTTGGCTTCGACCAGAGCCCTGAACAGCCGATCGCGTTCCCGCACACAGCCCACGCGGGTGGCGAACAACTCGTTGACGCGGCAGGCAACCCACGGTTTGCGGCCGACGGCACCCCGCTCACCGGAATCGGGCTCGACTGCACCTTCTGCCACCGGACGGTCACTTCGATCAACGCTGCCGGCATCCCGCCGGTGGAGACATGTGTAACCTGCCACCGCGTGATCGGCTCAAACACCAGCGAAGCGCTGACGGTCCTTCGGTCAATCGGCCTGGGTGAAGACCCCGGTCCAATCCAGTGGAAACGTGTACACCGGCTCCCTGACCATGTCCGATTTGTCCACGAACCGCACATCAGGTTCCTGACGGCGGCCGGAAATACTGACCTAATCGCCAATCGCGACGAAGACGCCATCCTCGCCGGGACGAACCCTGACGGGTCCGTCATAGCGGCCGTAACCTGCTCTACCTGTCACGGAGACATCAAGACGCAGACGCAGGTGGCGCAGGTCGAGCCGCTAAAGATGGGCCAGTGTGTCGACTGCCACCGGCAATACGACGCGCCGACCGATTGCACGACCTGCCACTTCTAAATCAACAAATTGGGATCGCAACTTTCCGCGATCCGCACGCACCAGAACTAATCCCAGAACGAACCCCAGAACGAACCAAGGAAGAGACGGCGACCCGAATCACATGAAGCTCTCTCGACGGGAATTCATGACACTGGCTGGCGGCTCCACAGTTGGAGCGGTCATCTTCACCGCGTGCGGCGTTCCGGCCGACGAACTGCTTGTCGAAGCGCCCCTTGACCTGCCTGAAGACCTGGTCAACGGCACCGACAGTTGGTACGCCACGACGGACGATTCCGGACTTGGCGTCGTCGTCCGCGTGATGGAAGGCCGAGCCAAAAAGATCGCCGGCAACCCCGATTACCCTGTAAACCTCGGCAAGCAGGCCGTTCACACGGACGCTGCCTTACAGGCGCTTTACCACCCGGACCGGGTAGATGCGCCGATGCGCCGACGCGCCGCAGGCCAGCCCTTGACACGCATCTCATGGGACGAGGCCAACGGCCTGCTCCGTGACTGGATGGAAGATGCGGACGGCAACCTCGCCATCGTCACGAACCCGATTCGCGGTGGCGACGCCCGGATAGCTGGCGACGTCGCCTCGGCCTACAACGGGCGGCTTCTCTTCTTCGATCCGCTTGAGCAGGGCGTTCTGCACAACGCCATCAAGACCGTATTCGGCCAGGACCGGATTCCAGAGTTCGATATCGGCAACGCCCACACGGTATTGTCGTTCGGGGCTGACTGGCTTGGGACCTGGGTCTCGCCGGTCCGTTACAGCGTGAAGTACGGCGAGTTCCGCGGGGGCGATCACCGCGGCTACATGGCCCATGCCGAATCCCGTATGTCTTTGACGGCGGCCGCGGCCGACCGCTGGCTGACGGTAAACCCGGGATACGAAGGGGACCTGGCGGTAAGCATCGCCAGCGTCATCGTGAGCGAGGGGCTCGTCTCTCCCGCCAACATAGCGGCCTACACCGCCAACATTCCGGACGGTGAGCTTGAGAAGTGGGCTCCTGATCTGGTCGCTGACAGGGTCGGCGTGTCGGCCGAACGCATCATCGAGGTCGCACGGAAATTCGCGTCGGACGGTCCCAGCATCGCGTTTGGTGGCGGATCTGCGGGAGCGCAAACCAACGGCGCCTTCAATCTCACCGCCGT